>CAJYKY010000192.1 GCA_913775005.1 uncultured Achromobacter sp. | reverse complement strand
GCGGCCGCGGTAGCTTGCGGCCGGCCGATCTTGTTTATTCGCCCTTGCTGTCTTTCCCGTTCTTTCCGTCGTTCCCATGTCCGGGCAGGCTGTAGCGGCCTTCGCGGTATGCCCAGCTGGGCCACAGCGCGTGGGCCAGCGCCTCTTTCGCCAGATCCGGGTTCAGCGGCACGGGCGCATAGTCTTCCGGCGCGGTGTAGCGGTACTGCACGGGCGTCTTGTTGGGCGCCAGCACCAGCAGCTCGTCTTCCTTCAGGTAGCCGTAGGTGCTGTCGTACTGCATGATCGCGCGGCCGGGCGTGCTACGGGTCAGGTCATGGCCGATCATCGGGTGTTCGGTATCCACGCCAATCAAAGACAGCAGGGTGGGCGGCAGGTCGATCTGGCTGATCAGCCGATCATCGCGGCGCGCCTCGATGCCTGCACCCAGGATTACGGCCGGAATATGGAAGTGGCGCACCGGCACCAGGCTGGCCCCGAACACACGGGAATCGTGGTCGGCCGCTATCAGGAAGACGGTGTTTTCCCAATAGGGCGACGCCTTGGCGCGTTCAAAGAAACGCCCCAGCGCCCAGTCGGCGTAGCGCACCGTGTTCTCTACCGTGGCGGGGTTGCCGTCCGTTTGAATGCGGCCGGCCGGGTATTCCCACGGCGTGTGGTTCGACACACTGAACGCCAGCGTGAAGGTGGGCTTGTCGCCGTCTTCACGCAGCAGGCGGTCCAACTGGTTGAACATGTCTTCGTCCGACGCGCCCCAGGTGCCCACGAACGCCGGGTTCACGAAGTCGGCCCGGTCCACGATCTGCTTGAAACCGTTGCCCAGGAAAAAGCCCTTCATGTTGTCAAAGTGCGATTCGCCGCCGTAGATGAAGCGCGAATGGTAGCCATGGCGTCCAAGCAGATCCGCCAGCGAGAAAAAGCCGCGTTGCGAACGGGGCAGCTTCAGCACCGCCTGAGCAGGCGTGGGCAGAAACCCGGTCACCACCGCTTCCAGCCCGCGCACGGAACGGGTGCCCGTGGCGTACGTGCGCGTGAATGCCCAGGCGTCACGCGCCAGCGCGTCCAGCTCGGGAGTCAGGTTGGCGCCACCCAGCGCTGCACTGTATTGCGCGCCCAGGCTTTCTTCCAGAATGATCACCAAGTTCAGCGGGCGCGGCGATTTACGCGTGGCGGGCTGCGAGTGCAAGCTGGGGTAGTCGGGATTGGCTGGCGGGTTAGGCAGGCCGGCTTGCGCCAGCACCAGGTCGTGCATCTTGGCTTCGTCCATGCCGCCGTAAACGGCCGACGCCGACTTCTCATTCTTCATGCTGTAGACGGCGTAGAACACGTTGTACAGCGAGTTCAGCGCCAACGTGTTGAGCATGCCGTCCGAGCAATACGCCACCGACGACGGGTTGATAGGGCGGTGCCCCAACGTGCCGCGTATTGCCAGAATGACAATGGCCAGGATGACCACGCTGGCGATCGGCATCTGCCACCACGTCAACGGCGCGTCGGGTTGAGCGTGGCCAAACAAGCCAAAAGCGCCCCAGGCAATCAGGGCCAGCGCGCCCAGTCCACCCAGCAGCGCAAGCTTGTAGCCGCGCCACAGCATGTTGGACACTTCGCGCGGATGCTTCAGGTATTCAACAAACAGCCGGTTGGGACGGCTGTCGTACTCAATGATGAAGGGGGGCGACGCCACTTCCAGGAAGGCCAGCAAAACAAAGGCCACCAAATACCAATAACCCGCCAGCGTGGCGGCGATGGGGAAATGTCCGAACAGCGGAGACAGCACGGCAGGCAAGGCGGCCAGCACCGCGATCTGATGCGCGTCGATGCGCAGCCCGCCCAACAGCAACGGAAACAGGCCGCCCGCATTGCGCACGCGCCGCCATTGCCAGGCGGCCAGCGCCAAGCGGCTCAGCGTCAGCAGCGCAAATGCCGCCACCACGAAAATCAAGGTTGAATGCCGCATCGGGCCTCCAGGTTGTTCTGCTATCCGGCCCGGCGGGGCGGAATTCATCGTCCGGGCATTGGAACAGGGGCCGCGTGGAAAATTCCGTCAATGACTGCTGGCCACTCACTATTTCACCGGCTGTAGCCATTTCGCTTTGTAACCGGAAAAGCGCTAGCCCAGGCACGCTACATGCTGCACAAACCTTGAGCGGTGACGCTTTACGTGACCGTAAGCGATGCGTTGGCCCGGAAAGATCCGTACACATTATGGGACCGGCTAGCAAAATCCTTGCGGTGCGCCGCGATACCCTTGCAGGTAAAGAGGGCCGGGGGGTGCAAAACCGGCCGCAATGCCAAGGATAGTAACCATGACGCGTACAAGAAAAATAGCGATCGGGATTGTAGGCGGGCTTGCCCTGCTCGTGCTGGTGTTGGTGGTGGTGATCGCCACTTTCGATTGGAATCGAGCCAAACCCATGATCAACGAGCGCGCCAGCGCCGCGATTGGCCGCCCGTTTGCCATCAATGGCGACCTGAGCGTCAAGTGGGAGCGAGAGCGGGCGGAAGGCGGCTGGCGCGCCTGGGTGCCATGGCCGCACGTCGTTGCTAACGACATCACGATAGGAAACGCGCCGTGGGCCAAGGCGCCCAACTTTGCGACGCTCAAGCGCGGCGAGTTCAGCCTGTCTCCGTTGCCGCTCCTGGGCCAACGCGTTGTCATCCGCAAAATTCAGCTGACCGAACCGTCGGCCGACCTGGAACGGCTGGCCGATGGCCGCGCCAATTGGGTATTCACGCTGCCCGAAACCGGCGAACCGTCGCCGTGGAAACTGGACATCAACGAGATCGGGTTCGACAAGGGGCGCGTGGGATTTGTCGATGAAATATTGAAGGCAGACCTGACCGTACAAGTGGATCCGCTGGGCAAACCCATTCCGTTTGCAGATGTGGCGGGCGCCAGCTTTGCGGGCAAGGATGCACCGCCGCCAGAGGGCCAAGCCGCGACGGCACAAGCCAGCCCGCAAACCCCGCACGATTACGTCTTCGGCTGGAAGGTGGACGGCAAATTCAAGGGCTTGGCGACCAAGGGCGAAGGCAAGGTCGGCGGCATGCTGGCCTTGCAGGACGCCACGCAGCCATTCCCGGTACAGGCCGATGTCGCCATCGGCGGCACGCGCGCGGCGGTGGCCGGCGCGTTGACCGACCCCGTCAACCTGGGCGCGCTGGACCTGCGCCTGAAATTGTCGGGCGCGTCGATGGCGCAGCTGTATCCGCTGACGGGCGTGACGCTTCCCGACACGCCGCCGTATTCCACCGACGGGCATCTGATCGCCAAGCTTCAGAATCCGGGCGGCGCGGTGTTCGACTACAAGGACTTCAACGGCAAGGTCGGCAACAGCGATCTGCATGGCGACATCACCTTCGCCTTGGGCGCGCCGCGCCCCAAGCTCACCGGCAAGCTGTCGTCCAAGCAATTGCGCATGGAAGACCTGGGTCCGCTGATCGGTGTGCCGGCCACCGGCACGGCGAAGGCGCCCGCTGACAAGGCCAAGGATGCGCCGGCCAAGCCCAAGGGTGGCAAAGTGTTGCCTACCCAGGCTTTCCGCACCGATCGCTGGCGCGACATGGACGCGGACGTGTCGCTGGACGCCGGGCGCATCGTGCATGACAGCAAGCTGCCGCTGTCCGATCTGTCGGTGCGCGTGCTGCTTCAGGACGGCAAGCTGACGCTGGACCCATTCCGTTTCGGCATCGCGGGCGGCAATATCAACGGCACCATCAAGCTGAATGGCGCGACTGAAACCATGGATGGCCAGGTTGACCTGCATGCGCGCCGCCTGCGTCTGAAGCAGCTGTTCCCCGCCACCGAAGCCATGCAGAAAACGTTGGGCGAGCTTAACGGCGACCTGGCGGTCACCGGCACCGGTAATTCCGTGGCCGCCTTGCTGGGCACCGCCACGGGCGACGTCAAGATGCTGGTCAATGACGGCGTCATCAGCCGAAGCCTGATGGAGATTGCCGGCTTGAATGTGGGCAATTATGTGGTGTCCAAACTGTTCGGCGACGATGAGGTGAAGATCAATTGCGGCGCAGCGGATCTGGCCATGAAGAGTGGCGTGGTGACGCCGCGCATCTTCGTGTTCGATACCGAAAATGCATTGATCACCATCACCGGCACCGCCGACTTCAAGAACGAAACGATGGACATGGACATCACGCCGGATAGCAAGGGCTTCCGCATCTTTTCGCTGCGTTCGCCGTTGTATGTGCGCGGCACATTCGGTTCGCCGGATGTGGGCGTGCACGTTTTGCCGCTGGCCGCGCGCGGAGCGGGGGCGGTGGCGCTGGGCGTGTTGTTGACACCGGCGGCTGGCTTGTTGGCGCTGATCGCGCCCAGCACCAATGACGAGAACGCTTGCGGCCCCTTGCTGGAGCAGATGCGCAAGCCGCCCAAGGCGCCGCCGCCGCCTGCGTCGCAGAAGGGCAAGTAAGGGAGCGCCTGATCCAGCGACACCCTAATCCAGCGACACCCGGCGCGAACCTTCCGGGCTGTCGTTGTCTGCCACGCACACCATGTTGCGGCCCGCGTGCTTGGCGTAATACAGCGCCTGGTCCGCTCGCTGATACACCGCGTCCAGCGTGGCACCATGATCGGGGTAGCGCGCCACGCCCACGGACACGGTAATGGGCGTGCCGATTGCGCCCGGCGGATCCTGCACGGCCAGGCGCTTGCGCAGCCGCTCGGCCGCGGCAATGGCCGACGCCAACGGCGCATCGGGCATCAGCATGACGAATTCCTCGCCGCCCGCGCGCGCCAGCGTGTCGCCGCTGCGCGAGCGCTCGCTCATCACGGCGGCCAGCGCCTGCAAGGCCTGGTCGCCCGCCGTGTGGCCATAGCGGTCATTGATGCGCTTGAAGTGATCGATGTCGATCACCAGCAGGGCCACAGGCGATTCGTCGGCGTGCAACAGCGCCAGCGCCTCGTCCAGACCGCGCCGGTTCAGCAGGCCCGTAAGCGTGTCGGTTGTGGACTCGCGGCGCAGGTCGCGGATCTTGTGGTGGATGGACGCCAGCCCCATCAGCAAGCCGCGCTTGAGCTGAGCCGCCTCGAAATACCACGACCGCACGTTGCGGATACGCTCGGGCGAGTCCGGGTCCTGCATCTGGCGCGCGATGCGCGCAAGTTCGCCCAGCGGCCGGGCGATCCAGCGCGACAACAACCAGATCAGCACCACCGAAAGACAGAGCAGCGGCAGGGTGTTGCGCACCGTTGCCATCAACAGGTCGGATAAAGGCTGCAAGGTGCTGGCCACCGGGCGTTGCGCGATGATGCTCCACCCGGTCCGGCTGACCGGCGCATACCCCGCCAGCATGTCGCGGCCATGGTCGTCGGTGAAACGCATCTCGCCGGTCTCGCCGCGCCTGGCCGCCGCGAAGACATCGTTGTCGGGCGCCGTTTTGCCCAGCATGCTGCGGTCGGGGTGATAGATCAGCGTGCCCTGACGGTCTACCACCATCAGGAAAGAGTCATCGCGATAGAAATGCTGGCCCAGCAGCCGGTCCAGCACATTGTCTTCATGCAGGTACAGCGTGCCCGCGATGTAGCCCAGGTAACGGTAACCGCGCGAGAAGATCGGATGCGAATACAGAATCACCCAGCGCCCGCTGCTCGTCTTGAACGGCTCGCTGATGATGGGCATCTTGC
>CAJYKY010000191.1 GCA_913775005.1 uncultured Achromobacter sp. | reverse complement strand
GATCTCGGCCCCGGCCGAACGCTTGCAGGACGACTGGATCAAGGCGCTGGTCGACACGGCCGCCAGCATTTCGGAAGCGCTGGGCTACGAGCCTTCGGTGTCTACCGGTTTCAACGGCTTGGGGATGGCGGCGGAAGCGCTGCGCCCCTGAACCTGCCGCTTCCCCGCAAAAGTAAAAAGCCCCGACTGGGGCTTTTTATTTGGGCTTTGATGTGGGCTTTTCGCGTGGTGCTTCACCCGGCGAAAACTGCGCCGGGTGAGCAGCCGCTTATTGCTGTTCCACGCCTGCCTTCTTGAAGAGCTCGGCCCACTGCGGCACCTGCTGCTTCACCTTGGCTTCCAGCCCCTGCGGGTTGGCTTCGTTGGTAAGAACGGTGGCGCCCAGCTGCTTCATGCGTTCCTGGAACTTGGGGTCGGCCAGACCGGCTTGCAGGCTCTTGACCAGCTTGTCTACGACCGGCTTGGGCGTGCCCTTCGGCACCCACATCCCGTGCCAGATACCCACTTCAAAGCCCTTGTAGCCGGATTCGTCCATCGTGGGCAGCTTAGGCAGCGTGGGAACGCGTTGCAGGCTGGTCACGGCGTAGGCCTTGACCTTGCCGCTATCGATCTGTTGCGTCGTGTTGGTGGTCTGGTCGCACATCAGATCCACCTGCTTGCCCAGCAGATCGTTCATGGCGGGGGCGGTGCCCTTGTACGGGATCGTCAGCAATTGGACGCCCAGCGCTTCCACCAGCATCGTGCCGCACAGGTGGCTGGCTGCGCCAATACCGGCGTTAGCCAACGAGACCTTGTCCTTGTTCGCCTTGACGTACTCGGCCAGTTCCTTGATGTTGTTGGGCGGGAAATCCGAGCGCGCGATGATGGTCATCGGCACGTCGACCACCAGGCCGATGGGTTCGAAGCTCTTGTACGGGTCGTAGCCCGGGTTCTTATACAGGGACGGAGCGGTGGAGAAGCCGGCGTGCATCAGCAGGATGGAATAGCCGTCCGGCTGCGAACGGGCGACCTGGGTCGTACCAATGGTACCGCCAGCGCCGCCTTTGTTTTCCACCACAACCGTCTGGCCCAGGCTCGGCCGCATGGCTTCCGCAAGAGAGCGGGCGACGTTGTCGGTCGGGCCGCCAGCGGCGAAGGGCACCACCATATTGATGGGGCGCTCCGGATATTCCGCGTGGGCGGCGCCGGCCGCGAGCATGGCGCTGGCCGCGAGCAGGGCCGAAAGCGTGCGGGGGATCAAGGTCATGAAGTCTCCAATTGCAGGGTTTTACTAGCTGCGATTCGTTTTTTTGGTCGCTGACTTATGGTTTGTTCTATCTGTCATCAGCGTGCAGCCAGTTTAGAAAAGAATTGATACGCCGTCATGTCCGGTATTTCCCGAAGCCTGGGAATTTCTTGTTCTGGATCAAAGGCGTGCAAACGTGTGCACCGTTAAAGTGCAAATAGTTGTTGCGTTGCACAAATAGCGCTTGACAACAAAATTAGCCCGTCTAGAATGTGAATTGTGCAGTGCATCAAACGGGCCGGCGGTAGCTTGTAGTACCAGTTTCCGCGCACGTTTTTATTTTTCGTCGCAGACAACCATCCTGACTTGCCGGACGACTTCCGGCTAATCCCAAAGGAGCATTCTATGAGCGCCATTCCGCAACAAGTTCTGGACCGCCAGAAGGCCAGCATCAACACTTTCGTGGCTGCCCAGTCTGCTGTATTCGCCGGTTTTGAAAAGCTGGTTGAACTGAATCTGAAGGTCGTGCGCGCCACGCTGGACGAAGTCGCCCAGAAGTCGCAGCAAGCCTCTGAAGTGAAAGACCCGCAGGAAGCCGCCGCTTTTGCTTCGGCCCTGCTGCAACCGGGCGCCGAAAAGGCCCTGGCTTACACCAAGCACGTGTATGACATCGTTGCCGGCGTCCAAGGCAACCTGGTCAAGCTGACCGAAGAACAGATCGCCGAAGGCCAGCAACAGCTGTCCGAAGCCGTCGACCAGTTCTCGAAGAACGCTCCGGCCGGTTCGGAAAGCGCCGTTGCCCTGTTCAAGTCCTCGCTGGCCACCGCGACCAGCGCCTACGATTCCGTCAGCAAGGCCGCCAAGCAGGCTGCCGAAGTGGCCGAGTCGAACCTGAATGCCGCCGCCAACGCGACCTTCAAGGCAGCAACGGATGCCGCCGACGCCGCCTCCAAGGTCGCCAGCCGTGGCCGTCGCAGCGCCTAAGTATTTGGCGCACGATGCTGCGCAATCCGCAGTAATGTAGTACTGTTGAGTGACAGAGCAGAGCTGGAATTAGGGCCACCCACCGGGTGGCCCCTTTTTTTGCCTGTGATTTCAGGCTGTGGTTTTAGGCTGTAGTTTGAGGCCCGGCGTTTCGGGCCAAACCTTTCAGCGCTGCACCGCCCGCACGCATTCCCCGACCAGGGCAGGGCCGCGGTAGATCAAGCCGGTGTACAGCTGCACCGCGTCGGCGCCCGCCGCCATTTTCTCGCGCGCCTGCTGGCCTGACAGCACGCCGCCCACGCCAATGATGGCCAGGCTGCTGCCCAGCTGTTCTTTCAGACGGCGGATCACCTTCAATGACAATTCGTGCACCGGCGCGCCAGACAGGCCGCCCGCTTCGTCGGCATGGGCCTGGCCCGTCACCGCGTCGCGCGACAGCGTGGTGTTGGTGGCGATGACGCCATCGATGCCATGACGCGGCAGTGTGTCGGCAATGGCATCGATCTGCTCGGTCGTGAGGTCGGGCGCAATCTTGACGGCCATCGGCACGCGGCGCTGATGCTGGTCTTCCAGCGCGCGGCGCTTTTCGGCCAGTTGCGCAAGCAGCGCAGACAGCTCATCACCGCTTTGTAGCGCGCGCAGGTTCTTGGTGTTGGGCGACGAAATGTTCACCGTCACGTAATCCGCATGCGGGTATACGCCTTCCAGCCCGATCAGGTAGTCGTCCGCCGCGCGCTCGATCGGCGTGTCGGCGTTCTTGCCGATGTTCAGGCCCAGGATGCCGCCTTGCTTGCGCCACTGGCTGCGCTGCACATTCGCCAGAAAGGCGTCCAGCCCCTGATTGTTGAATCCCAGCCGGTTGATCAGCGCGTTGGCGCGCGGCAGGCGGAACATGCGCGGCTTCGGGTTGCCGGGCTGTGCGCGCGGCGTCACCGTGCCGACTTCAATGAAGCCGAATCCCAGATTGCCCAACGCATCGATATAGGCGCCGTTCTTGTCCAGCCCTGCCGCCAGGCCGATCGGATTGGCCATTTGCATGCCCATCAGCGTGCATGGCGCCTTGGGCTGTGCGTGCATGAGCTTGCGCGTGGCGCCGCATTCGTAGGCGCGTTGCAGGCCCGACAGCGTTACTTCGTGAGCGGTTTCCGCGTCCATGGCGAACAACGCCGGGCGGGCCAGGGGGTAGGCGTGGAAGAGGATAGACATGGGGCGGAATTGTAGAGCGAATTTCCCGCACCCAGCGGGTCAGGGCGGAACGTGGCGCGCAGCGGGGGCTTGCAAGTCAACCGCAAACATCCTAAGGAAGGCCTTCAGCTCAAAGGGACAGGTCGTTCTGGCCGCGCCACGCGCCGTTGACCAGGAACTGGGCCGGCTGGAAGCTGGATTTATAGGCCATCTTGCGGCTGTCGGCGATCCAATAGCCCAGATACAACCACGGCAGGTTCAGCGTGCGGCACTGTTCGATCTGCCACAGGATGCTGTAGGTGCCCAGGCTGCCTTCGATATCGGGGTCGTAGAAGGTGTAGACCGATGACAAGCCGTCATCCAGCACGTCAATGATGGACACCATCATCAATACACCCTCAGCATTGCGGAATTCCACCAGTCGCGTGTTGACGCGGCTGGTCAGCAGAAACTGCGCGTACTGGGTGCGGCTGTCTTCGTCCATGCCGCCGCCGGGGTGGCGGCCTTGCTGATAGCGCGTGTACAGTCGGTAATGCTCGGGCGACCACGCCAGCTCGGCCACGAACGACTGCAAATCCTGGTGATCGCGCCAGGCGCGCCGCTGGCTGCGATTCGGTGCAAAGCCCGCCGTATCCACGCGCACGGGCACGCAGGCATGGCAGTTATCGCAATGGGGACGGTACGTGAACAGCCCGCTGCGCCGAAAGCCCTGCTCAACCAATTGGGAATACGTGCCCGCATTGATCAAATGACCGGGCGCGGCCACCTGCGACCGAGCCTGACGCCCCGGCAGATAGCTGCACGGGTAAGGCGCGGTTGCATAGAATTGCAGCGTGGAGAAGGGGAGTTCTTTGAGCTGGCTCATGGGACGTTGCGCATCGCGGAATCACGCCGCCGGAGGCGCGTGTGGGCGTGCGCGATCAGTGCGTTCATATTAACGCTAACCGGGCGCCGCTGATGCGGGCTCGGGCAACAAGCGGCCCGTGCTGTCGAGCACGCCGCGCACCCACGGAATGGCGGGTTGCGCCGTGGCCTGGCGCACATGTTGCAAGAACCGCGTGCGGGAAATGGGGCGTGCGCCCATGCTGGCCAGGTGGCGTGTCTGCTGCTGGCAATCGATGCGTTCCACGCCCTGGGTGGCCAGATATTTCACCAGATACGCCAGCGCGATCTTCGACGCGTTGGGTACGCGTGTGAACATCGATTCCCCAAAGAACATCCGGCCCAGGCTGATGCCATACAGGCCGCCTGCCAGCTCGCCATCGATCCAGGTCTCGATGCTGTGCACATAGCCCGCGCGATGCCAATCGGCATAGGCCTGCTGCATGGCGGCGGTGATCCATGTGCCGGGCTGTCCATCGCGAGGCGCAGCGCATTGCGCCATCACCTGCGTAAACACGGTGTCGACGCGTATCTGCACGCGCGGCGCGCTGTCATGTTCGTGGCTGGCGATCTGGCGCAGCAGCTTGCGCAGCGAATGCGATGGCGCAAAGTCATCCACGGCCAGGACCATGCGGGGGTCCGGGCTCCACCACAGCACCGGTTCCCCTTCGGAATACCAGGGGAAGATGCCGTTTGAATACGCCTGGATCAGCCGCTGCGGCGAC
>CAJYKY010000190.1 GCA_913775005.1 uncultured Achromobacter sp. | reverse complement strand
GGGCCGCCGCGTTCAGGAAGGGGCTGAGAATCACCTCGTTGGGCGAGCCGTGCAGAAAGGTGTAGCCGTCTGGCGGGCTGGTCAGCACGCGGCGCGCGCCCAGCATGCCCGCGCCGCCGCCTACGTTTTCCACCACTACCTGCTGCTTGAGCGCCGCCGCGATATGCACGCCGAACTGCCGCGCCGACGCATCGCTGGCGCCGCCTGCCGGGTAGGGCACGACCAGGCTCAGCGGCTTCTTGCCGGGGTAGTCGGCGGCCAGCGCCGGGGTGGCGGGCAGCAGCATCGCAATGGCCACGGCCAAGCAGGTGGCTAAGCGCGTGGCTAAACGCGTGGCCAGACGCGTAGGTCTACGCGCCGCGCCACCCTCAACATTCAAAACGTTCGCATGCATGCGGCTTCTCCCTTGTCATGATCTTGTACGCAGGCCGTTCGCCGGCTGCTGCGTGCAGTCTAGGCAGCGGTGTCGGCCGCTATCAATGGCGCGGGGCGCGTTGGATCATTGTGAATTCCGCAACGATGCAAGGGGAGGGCCAGTCCGAGGTATCAGGCGCCGCGCGACTCCAGCGCGGGGAATGTCTTCAGGATATGCCGCAGCATGCTGGCCGTGGCGGGGGGCAGATGCCGGCCCGCCAGCGTGATGACATGCGTGCGGCTGTTGTTCAGGATGGGATTGGCCAGCGGCAGCGACACCATCTGGCGAAACTGCGCGCCCTTGAGCGGCATCGACAACGGGTTCACCACATAGCCCAGGCCCTGGCTCGCGAACTCCCACAGGATCTTGAACGAGTTCGTCAGCAGTGCGGGCTTGAGCTTGACGTTTTCATCCAGCTCGGCCGCCTGGATGTGCTGGCGCACGCCAAAGGATTCGTCCATGGCCGCCCAGCCGTGCGGTGCCAGGTCCGCCAGCTTCAACGCGCGCCGTGCACGCGCCAGCGGATGGTCTTTGTGCACATGCACGCGCATTGGCGCTGGCCGCGAGTGATGCGAACGCAGCCGCACATCGTTGGGCGGCTGAAACGCCAGCGCAATCTGCGCGCGCTCTTCGACGATGCAGCGCACGGTTTCGTTAGTGCCCGCCACGTGGATGCTGTAGGTGATGTCCGGGTGCTTGCGCACGAAGGTCAGCAGCACCGGGTCCAGCAGCATGTCGACAAAGCCTTCGCCCAGCGCCAGCTCGACATGGCCGCGCGTGGCGCTTTTCAGGTTGTTGACCTCGGCCTGGAAGGATTCGTTCAGGTCTTGCTGACGTCGTGCAAATAGCGCCACCAGCCGTCCCGCGTCAGTGGGTACGACGCCGCGCCCTCGGCGTTCCAGCAACGTCAGGCCGGTATCGGCCTCCAGCCGGGCGATGGCGCGGCTGATGGCGGAGGGGTCGGTATTAAGTTGGTCGGCAGCAGCGCGCAGCGTGCCGGTTTCGATGACTTGCAACAGGCAAAGGGTGCGCTTGAAATCGAGAGCATCTTCCATCGGGGGTCCTTGCCAAGGCGAGTCTGCCAGGCGGGGGATTGGATCGTTGCAAAAACAACATCGTTTCGATGTGATCGTTGCTATCGGCTTTGTACCCGGCTCTGTCTATAGTCGATAGACGTAGTTCCCCCAACGTCATGTTTGCCGATGGCCGTCACCTGGCGTCACTTCGCGCCGCCGCCGTCATCCCTCGTTTGTCATTCGCCAATCGTTATTCGTCACACCCGTATTCCCCTTCCTGCCACGGAGATCGTCCCGATGCGCACTGCCGAATCTTCCCTAGTTTCTTCGCCACCTGCTCCATCCCCCCTCAGCCCCGACTTGCTGCGGCGCATGCGTGAATGGCGTCACGACCTGCACGCGCATCCCGAAACCGCCTTCTGTGAATTTCGCACGGCCGACCTGGTGGCGCACGAGCTGGAACTTGCGGGCGCTACCGTGCATCGCGGCTTGGGCGGCACCGGCGTGGTGGGCACGTTGGCGCGCGGCGAGGGGCCGGTGATCGGCCTGCGCGCCGATATGGATGCGCTGGACATGCAGGAACTCGGCACGGCCGGGCACCGCTCGACCATCCCCGGAAAGATGCACGGCTGCGGCCACGACGGCCATACCGCCATGCTGCTGGGCGCAGCCCGCCACCTGGCTGCCGACCCGGGCTGGCGCGGCACCTTGCACCTGATCTTCCAGCCCGCTGAAGAACATGCCGGCGGCGGACTGGCGATGGTGAAGGACGGCTTGTTCGACCTGTTCCCGTGCGAGGCCGTCTTCGCCTTGCACAACTCGCCCAATCTGCCGCTGGGCACCGTCTCTACGCGCGTTGGCACCGTGATGGCCAATTGCGATACGTACGAGATCACCGTCACCGGCAAGGGCTGCCATGCCGCGCAGCCGGAACATGGCGTGGACAGCATCGTGGCGGCGGCGCAGGTCGTCACGGCCATGCAGACCATCGTCAGCCGCAACGTCAAACCCACCGACGCGCTGGCGCTGAGCATCACGCAGATTCACGCGGGCGATACCTGGAACGTGGTGCCCAACAGCGTGATGCTGCGCGGTAGCTGCCGCACGCTGACGGCCGCCACGCGCGAACTGGCCGAGCGCCGGCTGCGCGAGGTCTGCGCAGGGGTGGCGCTGACGTCGGGCGCGTCGATCGATGTGCAGGTCTTTCGTGGCTACCCCGCGTGCGTCAACACCGAGGCCGAGGTGCAGCTGGCCGCCCGCGCCGCCGCGCGCGTGGTGGGGGCGGACAAGGTGGACGCCGCCTGCACGCCGCGCATGGGCTCGGAAGATTTCGCGTACATGCTGGAGCAACGTCCGGGCGCCTATGTGTTCATTGGCGCGGGGCGGGCGGGTGTGGACAACCCGCCTGTGCATAACCCCTATTACGATTTCAACGACGACATCCTGCCCGTGGGGGCGCACTACTGGGTGGAACTCGTCAAGCTGGCGATGCCGGCCTAGGACTGTGGCGGCGGTGGCGGCCGCGCCGCCATCGCTACGCGGGCCGTGTCCGACACGCTGGCCAGATGCACGTCCTGCTGCGGGAAAGGGATGTCGATGCCGGCCTGCCGCAGCGCGTCGTACAGGTTCGTGTACATGTCGCTGCGGATATCGATCCAGCGGTCGAAGTCGGTGGTCCAGGCGCGCAGGCAGAAGTTCATGGCGCTTTCACCAAACCCCATGAACAGCACCACGGGCGCCGGGTCGGCGTCGATGCCGGGCGTCTGCCGCGCCACCGCATCCAGCAGCGCGATCACCTGGCGCGGGTCGGACCCGTAGGCCACGCCGACATTGGCGTCGATGCGGCGGCTGCGGTCCAGCATCGTCCAGTTGGTGAGCTTGTCGGCCAGCAGCGTGCCGTTGGGCACGATGACGTCGGCGCCTTCGAAGGTCTTGATCCGCGTGGCCCGCATGCCGATATCGCGCACCTGCCCCGATATGCCGCCCACGTCCACCACGTCGCCCGGCTGGATCGGCCGTTCGAACATCAGGATCAGGCCCGACACGAAGTTGTTCACCACGCCTTGCAGCCCGAAGCCGATGCCCACGCCCAGCGCGCCGAACACGATGGTGAGCTGGTTGGTCTGGAAGCCCGCGGCCGATAGCGCCACCGCCAGGCCCAGCAGCAGCACCAGGTAGTACGACAGCGACGCCACGCTGTTGCCCACGCCGCGCGGCAGCGACATGCGGCTCATGACTTCGTCGCGCAGAATCAGCCGGATCATGCGCGCGGTCCAGAACGCGATGGGTACCGACACCACAAACACCAGTACATTGCCCAGGCTGATGGACACCTCGCCCACCGTCACCGTGTAGGACAGCACGTTGGTCAGGAAGGCATAGATCGGCCGCAGGATGCGGAAGCGGTCCATCGTGTAGACGGCCCAGCCGATGGCTGCTGCCGCCATCAACACCCGGATCAGCAACTGCACAAGCGGCGGCGCGTGTTCGCGCGCGAGCCGGAAGCGCGATACGCCTTGCCGCGCCAGCAACAGTTGCAGCAACGTGATGATGACGGTGACGCCCGCGTACAGCATCAAGCCGAAGTAGCCGCTGCCGATGATGCCGCTGGTCAGCATTTCCGACAGCGACACGTTGCCGATGAAGTTGGCCGCGATCGACACGCCCAGCAGGAAGGCGGCGCACCAAGCCACGCCGCGCAGCGCGCGCGCCAGCCGGGAGGTGGGGGGCGGCAGGCGTTGGCCGCGCGCCTG
>CAJYKY010000189.1 GCA_913775005.1 uncultured Achromobacter sp. | reverse complement strand
GCCATCCCCACGGGTTGGCGCCGCTGGCTATTCGCCACGAACCATAAAGACATCGGGACGATGTATCTCATCTTCTCGTTTGCCATGTTGCTGGAAGGCGGCACGCTTGCCTTGCTGCTGCGCACTGAACTATTCGAGCCGGGCCTGCAATTCTTCCGCCCCGAACTGTTCAACCAATTCACCACCATGCACGGCCTCATCATGGTGTTCGGCGCCATCATGCCGGCCTTTGTGGGCTTTGCGAACTGGATGATCCCGATGCAGATCGGCGCGTCCGACATGGCGTTCGCGCGCATGAACAACTTCAGCTTCTGGCTGCTGCCGGTGGCTGCCATCATGCTGACCGCGTCGTTCTTCGTGCCGGGCGGCGCCACCGCTGCCGGCTGGACGCTGTACGCGCCGCTGTCCTTGCAGATGGGTCCGGGCATGGACCTGGGCATCTTCGCCATGCACTTGATGGGCGCGTCCTCGATCATGGGCGCCATCAACATCATCGTCACCATCCTGAACATGCGCGCGCCGGGCCTGACCCTGATGAAGATGCCGCTGTTCTGCTGGACCTGGCTGATCACCGCGTTCCTGCTGCTGGCCGTGATGCCGGTGCTGGCCGCCGCCATCACCATGGTGCTGACCGACCGCCACTTCGGCACGGGCTTCTTCAACGCCGCTGCCGGCGGTGACCCGGTCCTGTACCAGCACGTGTTCTGGTTCTTCGGGCACCCCGAGGTCTACATCATGATCTTGCCGGCGTTCGGCATCGTGTCGGCGATCGTGCCCGCGTTCGCGCGCAAGAAGCTGTTCGGTTATGCCTCGATGGTGTACGCCACCGCGTCCATCGCCGTGCTGTCGTTCATCGTCTGGGCGCACCACATGTTCACCACCGGCATGCCGGTGACCGGGCAGCTGTACTTCATGTACGCCACCATGCTCATCTCCATCCCCACCGGGGTGAAGGTGTTCAACTGGGTCGCCACCATGTGGCGCGGCTCCATGACGTTCGAAACCCCGATGCTGTTCTCCATCGGCTTCATCTTCGTGTTCACCATGGGCGGCTTCACGGGGCTGATCCTGTCGGTGGCGCCCATCGACATTCAGGTGCACGACACTTATTACGTCGTGGCGCACTTCCACTACGTGCTGGTGGCGGGTTCGCTGTTTGCGCTGTTCGCCGGGGCCTATTACTGGGTGCCGAAGTGGACGGGCCGCATGTACAGCGAAAAGCTGGGCAAGCTGCATTTCTGGTCCACGCTGATTTCGTTCAACGTCACCTTCTTCCCGATGCACTTCCTGGGCCTGGCCGGCATGCCGCGCCGGTATGCCGACTACGCCGCGCAGTTCACGACCTTCCACCAGATCGCCACCATTGGCGCGTTCTGGTTCGGCCTGTCGCAACTGATCTTCCTGTGGGCGATCCTGCGCTGCTATATGGGCAAGGGCGAACCGGCGGCCGCCAAGCCGTGGGAAGGCGCCGAAGGCCTGGAATGGACGGTGCCTTCGCCTGCCCCGTTCCACACCTTCGAAACCCCGCCCGAAGTGAAGTGAAACCGCCTTTCATGTTCCAGGTAGCACACGAATGACACCCGAGCAGCGCCGCCGTAACAAGATTGCAGGACTGGTCCTCGCGGCCTTTGTCATCGCTGTGTTTGCCTGGACCGTGATCCGCGGTTCGGCGCTGTTGACGGGCAACGCGGTCAATTAGGCCCAGGCCATGAGCGACGACCTGCACGAAACCTCCCGGCGCAAGCTGAGTTTCCTTCAGACGATGAAGGCGGTGGCGTGGGGGTTTTTCGGCGTGCGCAAGGGCGCGGGCTACCGGGAAGACAGCGCCAAGCTGAACCCGGTGCACGTGATTCTGGCTGGGCTGCTGGCGGCGGCAATCTTCGTGACTGTGCTGGTATTAATTGTGCGTTGGGCGGTTTCAAGCCTGACTTGAATCACTTAATCTAAGAATCTGTACCAGGGAGAAAGCCATGAGTGCAAGCCACTCGGTTCAAGGTAAAGAGGCACCGTACTACTTTGTGCCCGCCGACTCGGGGCACCCCGTGCGCACGGCGGTGGCGCTGCTGTTCATGGGACTGGGCGCGGCGGGTTGGATCAACGGCGTGAGCTGGGCCAAGTGGTCGGTGCTGGCCGGCTTCATTGGCTTGATCGTGGTGTTGTACTACTGGTTTGGCGACGCCATCCAGGAATCCGAAGCGGGTTTGAACAGCAAGCGCATCGACGGCTCGTACCGTTGGGGCATGAGCTGGTTCATCTTCTCGGAAGTGATGTTCTTCGCCGCGTTCTTCGGCGCGCTCTGGTACACGCGCACCATCACCACCCCGTGGCTGGGCGACATCGACCACCGCTTGATGCTGTGGCCCGACTTCAAGGCGGCCTGGCCCAACTTCGGCCCGGCGGGCGTGGTTGAAGAATTCCAGACGGTCGGCCCCTTCTGGCTGCCCACCATCAACACCGCGCTGCTGCTGTCTTCGGGCGTGACGCTGACCATTGCCCACCACGCGCTGCGCGAAAACCATCGCGGCAAGACGATGTTCTGGCTGGCCGCAACCGTCATCCTGGGCTTCATCTTCGTGGCCTGTCAGGCCGCCGAATACCACCACGCCTACACCGAGCTGAACCTGAAGTTCAACTCGGGCGCGTACGGCTCGCTGTTCTACATGCTGACCGGGTTCCACGGGTTTCACGTGATCCTGGGCGCCACGATGCTGACGGTGATTTTGATTCGCCTGATGCGCGGCCACTTCACCGCCGAACATCATTTCGGCTTTGAAGGCGCGGCCTGGTACTGGCACTTTGTGGACGTGGTGTGGCTGGGCCTGTACCTGTTTGTGTATTGGTTCTAAGGGTGTGGCGCGCGGGCCTCTTCGCCCGCGCACTGGCCGCAAGGCAACCGCGCGCAGGGCGCGCGCGGGAACTCCCGTCCGGCTAGCTTGTCGATAACACGCCAAGACTGGCGCGCACCCCTCCCACCGCGTGGGGACGGGCCTTTCAGGCCTATCTCAGCCCCGTGCTTTCAATCCAGCCCATGTGATGGGCAAACAGCACGAACAGGAACAGCGCGACCGACAGCCCAATGCGCACGGTCAGCGCATTGACGGTGCGATTGGTGGACCCTTTGTCCCGCATCAGATAGACCAGGGCGGATGCCAGACTGGCCAGAATCCCGATGAAGGCCAGTACGACGAAAACGCGCATGGTGGTCTCCGGACAAAACAGAGTTAGCAACGATACATGGCCCGACCGCATTCAACTCGCTACACGGTAGCCGCCCTACTCCTGCTTGGTATCGTCGTGATGGTGACGGTGTCGCTGGGGCAATGGCAATTGCGCCGCAGCGATGAGCGACGCGCCATTCTGGCCGCTATCGAAGCAGGCCGCAAGCAAGCGCCTGTATTGCTGACGCCCGCCACGCCCACCGACTCGCTGACACCGTGGCGCGTGGCCAAGGCCACCGGCACCTGGCTGCCGCAATTCAGTGTACTGCTGGACAACCGCAACCACGACGGCCGCCCCGGCTATTGGCTGGCGACGCCGCTGCTGCTGGACGTGACGTCGCGCCAGGCCGTTCTGGTGCTGCGCGGCTGGTTGCCGCGCGTGATGCCTGGCCAGGGCGAACTGGCCTTGCCCGCGACGCCGCAAGGGGCGCAAACCATCACCGGTGAATTGTCCGAACGCGTGCCGCGCATGTTTGAACTGTGGTCGCTGGGCGGGTCAGACGCGTCCACCTTGCCTGCCACGCTACCCGTTGCCGACGGCAAACTGCCGCAAGTGCAGAACCTGCCGCTGGACGCCTACGCGCGCGCGACGGGCCTGCATTTTCTGCCCACCGTGCTTAGCCAGATTGACGCAGGCGCGACCGACGGCCTGGTGCGCGATTGGCCGCAGCCGTCCGTGGATTTTCAAAAGAATACGTCTTACGCCGTACAGTGGTTTGCATTCGGCTTGATTGCCGCCATCGCATGGCTGGTGGTGCTGGGGGGCGCCATCAAGCGCATGCGCCAGCGCGCGCGCGACGGGCAGAACGCCTGAGCGCGCGTGTCGATGGACAACTCATGAACGACTTTTCCGGGATATAAATTGGCTCGCGACATTCCATCCAAACCGCCCGCGCGCAAGCGTTCGTTGATGCCCATGGTGCTGGTGTTCCTGTGTTCGCTGGCGCCGATCGTGGGCGCCTTTGTCGTGTACATGAATCCGCAATGGTGGCCGGCAGATTCCAGCGCCTACGGTACGCTGCTGTCGCCGCAGCGGCCCATGCCCGAGGCCAAGGCGCTGCCACTGGCCACGCTGGACGGCAAGCCGTTCGATCTGCAAAGCCTGAAAGGCAAATGGTTGCTGGTGACCGCCGATGGCGCGGCCTGCCCGGAAAGCTGCGCCAGAAAGCTCTACATTACGCGCAACACGCACGCCAGCCAGGGCAAGAACGTCGACCGGCTCGCGCGCGTCTGGTTCATTACTGACGATGCGCCGGTGCCGGACAAGGTGCTGGAAGCGTACAAGGGCACGGTCATGGTGCGCGTGAATCCGGACCAGCTGGCCCATTACCTGCTGGCGCGCGATACCGCCGCCGGGCAGCCGGCCCTGGCCGACCCGATCTGGGTCATCGACCCGCTGGGCAACCTGATGATGCAGTACCCTGCCGAGGCCGACGGCGTGAAAGTGCGCAAAGACATCAGCAAGCTGGTGTACACGTCGCGCATTGGTTAGGAGTCGGCAGTTGTTTATCTTTATTGTTGGTTGACATGGAACGCATCAAAGCGCGTTATCGCAAGCTTGTTTTCTTCACCTGGTTCCTGACGCTGGACCTGATCATGTTCGGCGCCTTCGTGCGCCTGACGGATTCCGGCCTGGGCTGCCCGGACTGGCCCGGCTGCTATGGCAGCGTGACGCCGATTGGCGCCATGGGCGATATCCACGAGGCCTCGCAGGCCATGCCGTTCGGCCCGGTGACGCTGTCCAAGGCCTGGATCGAAATGATCCACCGCTACGTGGGCACCATTCTGGGCATGCTGATCATCGGCATCGTGTACATGGCGTTTCGCTATCGCCGCGAACTGGGCCGTTCGCCCGCGCTGGCGGTCACGACGCTGGTGGCCGTGTGCGTGCAAGGCGCGTTTGGCGCATGGACGGTCACGCACAAACTGATGCCGGCGGTGGTGACGGCGCATCTGGTGTTCGGCTTGTCGGTGCTGGCGCTGATGACG
>CAJYKY010000188.1 GCA_913775005.1 uncultured Achromobacter sp. | reverse complement strand
CTTTCCCTACACGACGCTCTTCCGATCTCGACACCCGATAGAACAGCGTATTGGCCAGGAACAGAAAGCCCAGGCGCTCGGTCAGGAACAGCGCCGTGATGGCGTAGGGCCACAAGTCCAGCTGGCGCCGGCTGGGTGGGGGCAAGAGGCGCAGCATGGGCCAGGCCGCCACTACCAGCGCCACCTGCTGCACCATCAGCGGCGCGTCCGGTTCCAGCGCCAGCACGCCCAGCATCGACAGCAGCAGCCATGTCGAGATCGGTCTTCCCAACACGCCGGCCGCAGTCTCGCTCATGACGCCCGCGCGGATCGCGTGGCGGCTTTGCCGGGCCAGCCACAGCAAGAGCGGCAGCAATAGCGCCTGGAATACGTGCAGCGCGCGCAGGTTGCCGCCGTCTGACGCGGCGTATTCGCGCGCAAAGCGCAGTTCGATGCCCAACCCTGCACGCAGTATGTTCAGCGTGTCGGCCTTGGCGTTGGGGCCGGTGCCCAGTTCCCAGATGGGCGGCGAGTCCACGCGCAGGAGCCGCGCGTCCACGTAGTCGATGGCGTCGGCCACGCTGCGCTGGCCCGCGTCGATCTGGTCTTCGATGGCGTTGGCGCGCTGCGTCAGCACCACTTGGCGCGAGAGCGGGCCGGACAAGGCTTGCGCCGCCGCGCTCAGTTGCACGATGACGGCGTCAACTCGGTCGGCCAGCGCGGGGGGCAGGCCTTCGGCGTTGGGATTGTTCTTGACCGCCTGCCACTCGGCCTTGCGCCGGGCCAGTTCGGCCGAGCCGGTGGCATACCAGGCGGTGGCCTGGCGCAAGTCGGCGTGCCAGCGGTCCAGCCGGCGGGCGTCGAACAGCCAATGGCGTTCCAGGCTTTCCAGCCGCATGATGGGCAGCGTGCGCAGCTGGGCTTGCTGGAATTCATGGACTTTTTCATCGACGGACGCGCCGATGGTAAGCAGCGATGGCGTCAGCGTGGCGGCCGGGTCGGACGAAGCCACGCGCTGCAAGATGCCGTCTGCATAGCGCAGGTCGGTATCGGCGCGCAGCGGGATGTCGGCAATGGTGATGATGGCGGGGGGAGGCGGCGCGGCGGGCGAGGTGGGTGCGGCTGGCGGGGCAGGCTGCGCGCGGGCCGGGCCGGCAAGCCCGGCTAGGCTGGTCAGGGCCGTCAGCGCTGCAAAGCCCGTCAGGCCCAGCAACATGCCGAACAGGAGGCGGAAAACGTGGGCTCGGACGCGCATGTCGCGACTCCGTTGGGATGCTGCGTACCGGGTGGTTACCAACAACAGACAACAGGCGGACCAGGCTCAAGCGCCCTGACGCGGTGTTTCACGATATCGCGAAACCCGCCGGCAATGGAAGGGCAAAACGACGAATCAGCGCATCACCAACCCGCCGTCCACGAACAGGACCTGGCCCGTCATGAACCCGCTCCAGTCGGAGGCCAGGAACAGCACGGGGCCGGCCACGTCCTGCGGGCGGGCGATGCGCCGCAGCGGGGTGGCGGCGATCAGCTGTTCACGGAACGCCTCTTGCGTGTGGCGGGTGGCGTCGGTGGGGTAGACCAGGCCGGGCGCCACGCAATTGACGCGGATGCCGTGCGGGCCCAGTTCCGCCGCCAGGTTGCGGCTGAACGCCACCAGCGCGGCTTTGGCGGTGGTGTAGTCGTGATAGGGCACGACGGGATGCTCGACGAGGTTGGTGGCGATGTTGACGATGCAGCCCTGCGCGCGCTGCTTGAAATGCGGCAACGCGGCGTGGCAGACATTGAACGCCGCGCCGACCGCGCCGTCGAACTGCGATTGGTAGTCGTGCCAGGACAAGGCGTCGAAAGCCGTGCGTTGGCGCGGGTCGAACGCATACGGGCGCAAGGCGTTGTTGACCACGACATCGAGCCGGCCGGCGTCTTGCACAATGCCGTCGACCATGGCGCGCACTGCGTCCGGCACATTCACGTCGGCCTGCATGGCCCAGGCATCGCCGCCTTCGGCCTGGCACTGCGCCACCACGGCCTGGGCGGCCGCGCTGTTGCGCAGATAGTTGATGACCACGGTTGCGCCTTCGCGCGCGAAACTGCGCGCGATCTCGGCGCCGATGCCCCGGCTGGCGCCCGTGACCAGCACGACCTTGCCTGCGAATTTCTGCGTGGCGTTCATGTCAGGCTCCGGGCAACAGGGTGGCGTCGACGGCGGCGGCGACGTCCAGCGGATGTTGAATCAGCCCCAACGCGCGGTACGCGTCGGCCGCGCGCTGTAGCGAGGCCAGATCGAACGCGCCCAGCGCCCGGCCGCCATCCGCGATAGATGCGGCGTTGCGCAGCCGGATGATCTCCAGATTGGTATTGCGGTCGGTGCCGTCGATGGCGCGCTTGACGGCCAGCGTGGCGGCTTCGTCGGGCTGGGCGATCATCCAGGCGGCGCTGTCGCGATAGGCCTTCAGGAATGCGCGCAGCAGCGGCTGCTTTTGCTGATAGACCGATTCGCGCACCACGAACAGGTCGCTGGACACGTTCAGATAATCGCGCACCTGCATGACGTTGACGTCGGTCAGGCCGCGCTTGCTGCCCACGAGCAGGCCGGTGTCGGTGGCAGCGGTGGCGTCGACCTGGCCCTGCAACAGCGGCGCGAAGTTCAGCACGCCGGTCACGACAATTTCCACGTCGGCTTCGGTCAGACCCGCCTGATGGAGCATCACCAGCAGGTTCTGGCGCGTGCCGCTGGCCAGGCTGTAGACGCCGATGCGCTTGCCCTTCAGGTCCGCCGGCCGCGTGATGTTGGCTGACTTTTTGGACACAACGTTAAAAACGTTCTGCGGATAGATGTCATAGATGGCGCGCAGCTTTTCGCCCTTGTCCAGCGCCATGAAGAACGAGCCGGGGTCGGTGAACGCGACGTCGGCCTGGCCGCTGAGGATGTTGCGGATGGCGTCGCCGCCGCCCGCGCCCGGCAGGTAGACAAGCTCCAGCCCCTGCGCCTTGAAAAAGCCCTTGTCGGGTTCGGCCAGCAGGTTGGTGATTTCGCTGATCGGCTTGCTCCAGCCTGCCAGCGTGATCTTGCCGGTGGCCGGCGCGTGGGGAGTGCCAGCGGCTTGCGCGCGTGCGGCGAACGGCGCCAGCGACGCCACGGCAAGGCTCGCGGCGGCGGTCAGCAGGGTGCGGCGGGTGGAAGACGGGGGCGGGGTGAGCGTCATGATCGTGGCGATTGTGTTGGGCTTGAATCGGGGCAGCGCGCGGATCAGCCGCGGGCGGAAGTCGATGCGGGAAATTCGCGCCGCGTCATCGCAGGCGCTTTCGAAAGGGGGGGTTCACCGTTCATGCCGGGTCGCCATAGGGGCGGAG
>CAJYKY010000187.1 GCA_913775005.1 uncultured Achromobacter sp. | reverse complement strand
GTCCAGCGCAACGTGGGCGAGCGGTAGTCCAGCGCCAGCGCGCCCAGGCCGAACTTGTTGCGGCCGCCGTCCAGGCTCGTCTGGCCATTGCGATAGACGCCGTTAAAGCGGATGCCCCATTGGTTCTCTTCGCCAAAGCGCCGGCCCATGTCCAGCTGCGTGCCCAGCACGGATTTGCTTTCGTAGGTGGTCGTCAGTCGCGTCAGCGGCGTGTCGCCGGCGCGCTTGGTGACGATGTTGATGTTGCCGCCGATGGCGCCGTTGGGGCTGATGCCGTACATCAGCGTGCCGGGGCCTTTCAGCACTTCCACGCGCTCCATCAGCGCGGCGGGCATGCGGTTGGCGGACGTCAGGCCATACAAGCCGTTCAGCCCGACATCGCCGCTGGCCACGTTGAAGCCCCGGATCTGGAAGTCTTCGCTGAAGCTGCTGGTGGACGTCATCACACGCACGGACGACTCATTGACCACCACGTCGGCCAAGGTGCGGGCCTGCTGGTCTTCCAGCATCTGCGCGGTGTAGTTGGTAGTGCTGAACGGCGTGTCCATCACGTCCACCGTCCCCAGCACCCCCAGACCGCCGCCGCGCGCCACCTGGCCGCCCGCATAGGCTTCGGGCAGATCGTAGTGCGACGCGCCTGTCACGGTCACGGCCGGCAGTGTCGCCGTGCCATCGCTGGTGCTGGCCGGGCGGCTCAGCACATAGCTGTTGCCCGACTGCTGCACAGCCTGCAAGCCGCTGCCCGCCAACAACGCATTCAAGCCGCCGGCGGCGGTGTAGCTGCCCTTCAAACCGTTGCTCTGGCGGCCATCGGTCAGCTCGGGGCGGAACGACAACACAATTCCGGCTTCCCGCCCAAAACGCCCCAGCACATCGCCGAGCGGACCGCCAGCGATGTCATACGCGCGGGTCTGCGCCTGCGCATGGGCCAGGGTAGGAGCCAGCAGGACCGGCGTGGCAATGACGGCGGCCGCCAGCGCGGCCTTCAGGGCCGAGGCGATGACGGTGCGCTGCAAGGCAGGGGAGACAAGGCGTCGAGACGCCGGGACGACATGCATGGATGACCTTTCGGAAGGAGATGACGGTGTGGTGCTTACCTGTCATGACCCGCGAGATCCGAAAAGAGATCAGGTTCGGGGGATTGAATTTGTAACGGGGCAAGGGGAGGCGGATGGGCGGTTGGGTGCGCCGTGGTGTTAGACGCAGAAATGATCTATAAACGGAGCATATTTCCCAGATATGTTCCGTTTATGAACCAAAGGTGCAGCCGTGCCGAAAACCTCCGCCCGTTCTTACTCGCGATATAGCCAGGAAGCCACGCGCCTGCTGGGCATGATGATCCGCGTGGCAAGAATCAAACGCCAAATGACCCTCGAAGAACTTGCCGAGCGCGCAGGCGTTTCGCGCGGCCTGGTGTCTCGCGCCGAGGCTGGCGATTTGGGCTGCGCCATCGGCACGGTATTTGAACTGGCCGCTATCGTCGGCGTCACGCTGTTTTCGGCGGACCAACGTGGATTGGCGCAGCACATTGCGGACGAACAGAGAACGCTCGCGCTTCTGCCCCGCGCGGTCCATCACTCTGACAAGGCGGTGAACGATGACTTCTGAACATGCCGCCGCGCAGGCGTATGTCTGGATCTGGCTGCCTGGCGCCACGCAGCCTGTGGTCGCTGGTGTGCTGCGCCGGGACGCCGGACGGTTCGTCTTCAACTATGGCCGTAGCTATCTGGAACGCGACGACGCCATTCCCGTCTACACGCCCGAGCTGCCATTAAAGCGTGGCCTCATTCCGCCCAACGACGGGCTGACAATCGCAAGCGCATTACGCGATGCTGCGCCCGATGCGTGGGGGCGCAGAGTCATCCTCAACCGTTTGGTGGGCGCGAAAGGCAACGAGGCGGATGTTGGCGTGCTCGACGAGCTGACCTACCTGCTGGAATCCGGCTCCGACCGGATTGGCGGCCTGGACTTTCAGGAGTCGCCGACGATCTATACCCCGCGTATGCCGCGCGCTGCTTCGTATGCGGACTTGATGAGCGCAGCCGACAAGGTGGAAAAGGGCATCCCGCTTTCCTCGGACCTGGAACAGGCGCTTTTCCATGGCAGCTCTTTGGGTGGGGCGCGCCCGAAAGCTTCCATCGAGACCGATGACAAAAAATTCATCGCGAAATTCTCGTCGTCGTCGGATACCTACAACGTCGTGAAGGCGGAATATATCGCCATGCGTCTGGCCGCTGAAGCCGGTTTGCGGGTCGCGCCTGTGAGCTTGCTGCACACGGCGGGCAAGGACGTCATTCTGATCGAACGGTTCGACCGATTGAAGGTGGCAGGGGGATGGCAACGGCGCTTGATGGTGTCGGCGCTGACCCTCTTTGGCCTGGACGAAATGATGGCGCGATATGCCAGCTATGCAGACCTTACCGACATTGTCCGGGTGCGATTTTCGTCGTCCAAGGCCACGTTGCAGGAACTCTTCAGCCGCCTGGTTTTCAACGCAGGCGATGCTGATCGCCGGGGACAACCGGTTAAGCAATCTTGCCGTGTGCCTGCATGCCGCGCCAAAGTTTCAATTGGCCACCGGCGCTGCGGTAGACATCATTGAGCACATTCTTGAAACGGTGCGCGCCTCGTGGACGCGCACATGCGACGAGGCCGCGTTGAGCAAGGTGGACCGCGAGTTGTTCTGGGGGCGCATGTTCTTCAATCCCTTCATTGCCGAAGGCGCGCCTGCGTCCATCGCGCATTTGGCGAAAGCCTGATTCCGCCAAAAAAACAAGCCACCTCGCGGTGGCTTGTTTGCTTTCGTCTACCGAAAGGTCTTCCGGGATTACACCCCGATCGGGCCGCCGTCGGCGCGTTGGATCACCACGGTGGATGAACGCGGGCGGACGGTGCCGGTGCTGGCGACGGTGGCGTCGTCCGTGCCGTAGGCGGGCCAGTTCACCGGGTGCTGGATGTTCAGGAAGATGCTGGTGTAGTCCGGCGTGAAGGCAAAGCCGGTGACTTCGGCTTCGTTCGGGCCGACGAAGAAGCGGCGCAGGTCGGCCTGGTTGCTGGCGTTGATGGCCGGGCCGGTGCCGGTGCTGTCAGCCAGCGCGCCGGGGATCACGGCCAGCATCTGGTCGTTGGTCGCGCGCGCCACGTTGTTGTTGCGGCCGCCGTCGATGCCGTTGTCGGTCTGGATCCACAGGATGCCGCGCGGGTCGAAGCCAAGGCCGTCGGGGCTGGCCAGCTGGTTCAGCGGGGTCAGGCCGGAGCGGTTGGTGTCGGCGTCGGCGGCGGCGTCGGAGCCGAAGACGAAGATGTCCCATTCGAACTTGGTCGAACCGGCTTCGTCGTGCCAGCGCACGATGTGGCCGTTGACGTTGTTCAGGCGCGGGTTGGGCGGGTTGGTCCCGCGCGCGGCGTTGCGGCTGGAGTTGTTCGTCAGCGTCAGGTAGATGTCGCCATTGGTCGGATGGGTGGCCGTCCATTCCGGGCGGTCCATCTGGGTGGCGCCTACGAAGTCGGCGGCGCCGCGCGTGTTGATGAGGATGGCATCCAGCGAGCCGAACTCGTCGGCCAGCGTGCGGCCGCCTACGCCCTTCGTGGTGCCGACCAGCGGCAGCCATTCGCCCGTGCCGTCGGCATCGAAGCGGGCGACGTACAGCGTGCCCTTGTCCAGGTACTTGGCGCCCACGGCCAGGCGGTCGGTGCGCTCGGCGTCCTTCGGATCCCACACGGCGTCGGACACGAAGCGGTAGATGTATTCAAAGCGCGAATCGTCGCCGCTGTAGAAGGCCAGCGGCTTGCCGGCTTCGGGCTTGCTGTAGGCGCAGCCTTCGTGGGCGAAGCGGCCCATCGACGTGCGCTTGGTGGCGATGCTGTTGGGGTCGTAGGGGTCGATCTCGACCAGGTAGCCGAAGCCGTTGACTTCATTGCGCCAGTCTTGCGTGGCGTCGGCGCCGGTGACGGTGACGTTGAAGCGGGCGAATTCGCCCAGCACTTCCGACGGGTCCTGCGCAGCGGTTTCCCACTGATAGCGGCCGACGGGGCCAGCCGAGACGCCCACGCGGAGCTGGTGCGCCGGTTGCGTGCCGGTGTTCACGAAGCAGGCCGCCCAGTTTTCTTCGGCGGTGATGTACGTGCCCCACGGCGTGTAGCCGTTGCCGCAGTTGTTGTTGGTGCCGCGCACCTGCGTGCCGTTGGGCGAGAACGGGGTCTTGACCCAGTCCGTGCCGCCCACCGGGCCGGCCAGCTTCATGGCCGTGGCCGACGTGAAGCGGCGGTTGTAGCGCGAGTTGTTGACGATGGTCCAGCGGCCGTTTTCGCGGCGCACATGCACAATCGCCACGCCGTGCGCGTTGATTTCCTTGCGCACTTCTTCGGCGGGGCGCTTGCCGGCAACGGACGTCGGGCCGTTCGGGTGCAGCGCGCCCTG
This sequence comes from uncultured Achromobacter sp., assembly GCA_913775005.1. Lineage (GTDB taxonomy): Bacteria > Pseudomonadota > Gammaproteobacteria > Burkholderiales > Burkholderiaceae_B > Achromobacter. The sequence goes on along the minus strand of CAJYKY010000187.1, from coordinate 6,390 downwards.
GTCGATGTATTCGTGGTTGACGGCCAGCAGGCCTTCGGTGGAGCTGCCTTCCAGCGGGAAGAAGTGCATGCCGTCGTGGTGCATGCCCATTGAGTTGAGCAGGTCGCTCGACGAGTTGTTGCCGTTCTGGTCCCAGGGCAGGGCGTTGTCGTTCAGCGGCGTGCCCCAGGGCGCGAACACGTGCGCGATGTAGCCGTTGGGAACGACGCAGCCGTCGGTCATCGAGTTGGCCAGCGATTCAAAGCCCAGCTTCACGGGCGCCGGGGGCTGCGTGCCGCCACCGGGGACTTCGGGCGGCTGGGTCGAGCCGCCGCCGTCCACCACGTCATTGTCATCGTCGTCGCTGCTATTACAGCCCGCGAGACCCAGGCTGGTCATCGTGGCGAAGGCGGCGGCCAGGCCACCGCGCATCACCATGCGGCGGGACATGTTCTTTTCGAGAATTTCGCTGAAAGGCGCGTTCTTGCTGGGGTTGCGGACGGTCTTGTCGGAAATGGATTTGCTCATTTGGATTCCTGGCAGGGGGGAGCTTGGCCTTGAAGGGACGAGCAATGCTAGAAGTCACAAATGAAAGGTTAATGACAGACAGCTGAATGTTTTCAGAAAGCAGGCCGGCCCCGGGGAGACGGGGCCGGTGCGGGGAAAAGGGGCAGGGCTACTTCGCCGTGTTCTCGTCGTCGACGGTCAGCCCGCCGTCTTTCATGATGCCCTGCGCGATTTCTTCGGCGCTCTTGCCGGCAAAGCCGTGTTCGCCCGCAGTGATGCGGAAGCTGTCGCCTTCCAGCGGGCTTTTCAAGGTGGCGGACGTGAGCATCACGCCATTGGAGCGCAGCTGGATACGCTTGCCCACGCGGTCGCGCGTGAAGTTGGCCAGCGCTTTCTGGCTATCGGGTTTCAGCACCACATCAACGACGCGGGCGCCGGTGTGCGGGTCAGCGCCGGGGGTGGCGCTGGCGGCGCTCAACGTAACGGTTTCGGCGACAGCGGCTAGCGGCAAAGACAGGGCCAGCGCGGCGGCGACGGCCAGATGCTTCATCGAGGGCATGTTGGATTCCTTCGGCGAGACGGGCCCTCCATCCTAGCCGAAGTGTGTCCCGCCGACGAATCTACGGCTGACCGGGAGGGCGCACGCCCAGCGCACGCATCCAGGGCATATCGGGCAGGCCTTGCAGGTTGGGCAGCCCTTGTAGCGCGGGCATGCCGGGCGCCATGCCCGGCAAGGGTACGCCTACCGGGTTCAGCGCCGCGTCTTGCAGCACCTTGGCCCACTCGCGCGGATCTATCGGTTCACCCATGCGCGCCCGCACGTCCAGCAGATCCAGCGCCGCGCGGCGGTGGCCGGCGGCGGCGGCGTCGCGGAACAGGCGTTCGGCCACGGCGTAATTCTTGGGCACGCCCCGGCCCATGCCGGTCAGCTCGCCCAGATAGGTCTGCGCGGGCGCAAAGCCCTGATCGGCGGCGCGCTGATACCAGCGGGCGGCAACGGGGTAGTTCTGCTGGACGTGTTCCCCGTTCTCGGCAATCAAGCCCAGCGTGGTCATGGCAACGACGTCGCCTGCCTTGGCGCGTGCCTGCAAGGATTCCAGACGGGGTTCGTCCACATACTGCGCGCCGCGTTCGATCTCGTATTCCCAAGCGCTGATGCGTGCCTTGATCAGGTCGCGTCCCAGCGTCGGCGACGGGCCGCGCCCGGCCTGGCCCGCCTTGCCGCCGGGCGTGGCGGGCGTCTGCCCGTCCGCCAGGGTCGTGAAGGTGACGGTGCCAACGAGGCTGCTGGCGTAGTGCGGAATCTGCCGGTAGGCGGTGGCCACCTGCACATCGGCGGTCAGCTGCTTGAAGAAGGTCTCCACGGGCGCCGCGCCGGAGAGCGTGCGCAGGCCCTGTGCGAAGTAATACGCATAGGGACTGTGACGCGGGCCATCGTTGCCAAAGCCGTCTTCGGCGGTGGCGCCGGGTTGCGTCGAGAACGCGATCAGCTCGCCGCCCGCCGGCACGGCATTCACCAGGCCGGCGGCGGGCGTGCCGCGTGTGAGGTTGGTGCGGCACGCGTCCAGCACCATCAGACGCGCGCGAACGTTGGCGCGCCGCAGCGCCTGCGATACCCGCTTCAGGCTCAACGAACTTTGCTGCGCGCTGCGGATGCGTACGTCGCCCAGCGGCAAGGGCAGGTCGACGCCAAACAGATAGTTCACGTCATCGACGGCTACGGCGTGTCCGGCGAAATACATCAAGGCCAGATCGCCGTCCGTGGCGCGCAACGCGAAGTCATCGACGGCGGCTTCCATCTGCGCGGTCGTCAGGTCCGTGGCCAAGGTCACGTCGACGCCGCGTTGACGGAGCGAATCGGCGATCAGGCGGGCGTCGTTGACCGGGTTGACGAGCGCGTTGACGGGAACGGCGTAGCGCGCGTTGCCGATCACCAGCGCGTAACGGCGCTTGGCGGGACGGGAGGCGGGGGCGGTGTCGGCGTTGGTGGTGGTCTTGTCGGCGGCGCTATCCGAAGCTGAAGCCGTGCCGCGCGTCGCCGAACGCACCGCTGCGTCGTCCTCTGGCGCGGGCGCGGCCAGGCTCGGCTCGGGGCCAGGCTTTGGGGCAGGGGCAGGCCCCAGGTCGGCCATGTTCCGGTTATTCAGGCCGCTGGCGCGTCCGCCCGCTGCCCGCACGGCGCTCACCTGCACACCGAGCAAACCTGCGCCCAGCATGGCGGTCAGCAAACGCCGCCGGGTGCAGGGCGGTGTCGCGACGCGCACTGCGCCTGCGTCAATCGCGTTGGGGTTGCGCTTCATACAGAGCCTTAAGGTTTGGGACAGACGCCCGCAGGCGCGGCGGTGGCGGACAGCACGCCCATCGCGCGGGCGGCATCCTGCAACGAAGACTCGCGTGCGGCAGCCAGCACATAGCGGCCATCGGCATCGGGTCCATCGACGATGGATACCGCGTACTGGGACAAGGTGTTGCGCAGTTGGCGGGCCGTCAGCGTATCGGGCAGGTCCACGACCAGCCGTGGGCAGGACGCGCCGCCGCGCGTCAGCACGCCGTCTGGCGCGGCGCCTTCAGGAAGATCGGTCGACACGCCCGTCGGCATCTGCTGAGCCAGCATCACCGACAGCATGATGGCCAGCGCCCATCCCAGCGGCATCAAGGGGCTGGCAGGCGTCGGCCATAACCACTGCCACAACCGGCGCGCACGGGAGGTGGACTCGAAAGGGGGCGCCAGCGCCCGCAGAAACTTCGCATCGCGCTCCGCCTGGCCGATCTCGTTATGCGCCAGCTGGCGCGCCTGCGCCAGGTCCCGCCACGTGTCCACCTCGGCACGCAAGGCCGGGTCGCGTGCAAGATCGGCTTCGAAGGCACGGCGGGCGTCGGCGTCCATGTCGCCCGTCAGATAGGACAGCACTCGGTCATCAGTCATGATCAGTCCATTCCTTTGCGCGTGCAGTCGGCCACCAGCTTGCGCGCGGCGTGCAGACGGCTTTTCACGGTGGGCACGTGCAGGTCTTGCTGCTTGGCAATCTGTTCCATCGGCAGGTCGTCCAGATACAGGAACATCGTGGTGCGCAGCGTGTCGCTGAGCTTGTTCAGGCATTCGCGCATGCGCTTGATGACCGACAGATGCTCATAGGCGCGCGCGGGGTCGGCGAAGGGGGAGGGGTCATCGGCCTCATCGGCGGTGTCGTGCGCCACGTCGTCGAGCCCGCCGTCTTCCGGCGGCGTCCATGGCACTTCGTGGCGCGTGCGCCGATGCATCTGGATCAGCTCGTGCAGCGATCCGCGATACAGGTAGCCGCCCAGCTTGCTCATGGCCAGTTCATGCGCCGTCCAGCCGCCCTCGGGCTGGCCGTGCTGAAAGCCTTCGTCCTTGAACGAGCGCGTGTGCAGGAACTTCATGAGCGCGTTGTTGAACGCATCCACCACGCCTTCCGGCGACGTGTTGAAGAACTTTCTGCGCAGCTTCAGCGTGATGTGCTGCTCGGCCTTGTTGCGAAACGCCAGCGCGTAGCGCGGATCGTCGTGCAGAATGCGCAGCAGCGCATCGACGTTGTTGATGACGTAGCGCTTGGAATCGAGCGTGTTCATGGTTCAGATTCTTGGGGGCGAACTGGACGCGGAACGTCAGCCCTGGAACGGCATATGCCGCCGCCCGGCAAAACGCGGGCTGCGGCACCTTAGCCGTGCGAGGGCGGAAAATCAAGCGCGGCGGCGCAGCACGGCAACGCCGCGAACGGTGAAGGCCAGCGCAATGGCCAGCGAAAGATAGAAGCCAAATCCAAACGACAGACTGCTCCACAAGTTGGACACCATGTCGCCCGCCACGCTGCGGCTGGCGCGTGAATTGCCCATGAAGCCGGCGAACTGGCGCGTGGCGTTCACGACTTCACGTACCTGCAAGCCCACACCGATAAGCGCAATGACCCACAAGGCCAGCGGCGCAAAGTAGCCCAGCCGGGCTGCGCGATGGGTCAGCAGCGACGGCAGCACCGGCCCTGCTACCGCCAGCAGCCACAGCAAGGCGTACACACCCGCGCCCGATCCCTGGCCGGCCAGCGCGCCCTGCATGCTGCCGCCGTTCTGCATGCGCAGCAGGTCGTAGAAGCTCAGGCTGGCGCTTGAACCCATCATGTTGATCGTGATGACGGCGAACACCGTGGTCGCCAGCAGGAACAGCAACGCGCCTACCGCGTCGCCCCGGTTGACACGCTGTGCGGCAATGGCTGCCCAACGTGCCGCGTGGGTTTTGACCTGAGTCAATGCGTCTTGGTTTTTGTCCTGAGTCTTATCCTGCATGGTGCTTCCTTGTCTGAGTGGGGCTTAGTGCCGGTACTCATGACTACGCGTCGAGCCAGGAAAGGTTCGATTTATTTTCGGGATTGATTTTGTCGGGTTCGGTATATCCTTCGACGCGAAATATTTTTCGAACCTTTTGCGTGGTGGTGCGTAGCAAGGGATAAGGGCCAAGGCTTGCTTGGCAAATTTCTTAGCAACCCCTTAGCCAACTCCTTTGCTGTTCCCCAGCAAAACCCCTCTACAAGAACGGAGCTTTCAACATGTCCACCTCTACTCCCTCCCCGCTGTCCGCCCTGTACCAAACCGTGGTGCAAGAAGAGCTGGGCTTTGTCGCCCGCGTCGACGACGAAGGCGATGTGGTGTTCAAGCACCCCGACCTGGGCACGCTGTACATCAGCCTGAGCGAAGCGGACCCGGAGTTCCTGCGCTTGGTCTACCCCAGCTTTGTCGCCGGCAACGAGCTGGGCCTGACGCGCGCGCAGTTTCTGGAAGCCATCAACACGGTGAACAATCGCTGCAAGGCCATCAAGTTGACGTTGCCGCAGGACCAGGTCGACCGCCCCGCGCGCGTGTCGTCGGCGGTGGAAAGCTTTGTTGCCGGGCGCGACACGATGCCGACCGAAGCGCTGATCCGCGCCATCATCGAGCGCTGCGTATCGGCTATCCGCCACGGCGCGGCCGAGCTTCTCAAAGAGTCGGTAGAGATGAAGCAGGCTGCGCAATAAGCCTGACGCGTTGCGCTCAGGGCTGGCCAAACTCCGGCCAAGCCCGCCTGGCGCAATTGAAACAAGCCTGGTCCTGCGCTGTAACTTTGCGATACATTGCAGGGCTTTGACGGAAAGGGCGCCTGCTGGCGCCGCGTTCCTCGCCACCCCACATGATGTCAATGCGCCTGTTTGTCTCCCGTTCGTTGATCCTTCGTCTTGCCGCCGGTTTGCTGTTGCTGGCGAGCTTGTCCGCCTGCGCCGTCAAGACCAATTCACGCGGCAATTTTGTGTATGGCGTGGACACCGCTGCCTTGTTCGGCACCGAGATCGGCCAGTTTCCGTTGCAGGATGGCGGGCAGGGCACGCTGCGCCGCGAGGGCAAGAATTTCTCGGTGAAGCTGTCGGGCAATCAGCGCGTGGTGCCCTTGAACAACGTGGACTCGGCGCGTATTGCGCGTACGGAAAACGTGGGGTCGCGTACCGTCGTTGTCATCGAAACCCAACGCCGCAACTGCGATTACCGCTATTCCGTGCTGGCCATCGAAGGGTCTGACGTGCTGTCGTGGGACCTGGGCAATTGCCGGGACCGGCCGGCCGTGCTGGTCCAGGACGACCGCAGCGCCATGACGTTCGACTTTCCCAAGGGCTCGGTGATCGAGCGCTTTGTCTACACGCAAGACGGCCGCATGCGCCGTGGCGATATGAAGACGGTGGCGGGCATGAACCCGCGCGCCAAGCCTTTCGCGGATGAATCGCTGTATCCGCCGGGCTATATGGATTCGTTGCGCCTGTATGGCGTCTACCCGCCGCCGGCAGCGCCCGCGGCGCGCTCGGGCAAGCCGGGCAAGTCCGGTGGCGGTTCGCGGCCGGGCCGGAACAACACGCCGGACGCGCCCGC
>CAJYKY010000186.1 GCA_913775005.1 uncultured Achromobacter sp. | reverse complement strand
GGGCTGGCTGGAAACGCAAGCCGATGCGGACCGCGCCCGCTATGCCGATGAAGCAGACGCGGCGGGTGCGCAGATTGCCCGCGCCTTCGTCGCGACGATAGGCGTGCGCGAGCCGGCTTGAGCCACGCGGCGGCAGCTGGGGCGGCGCCGAGACATAAAAAAAGGGCGATGCCTGCGATGCAGGCCTCGCCCTTTTCTCGTCACAGGCTACCGAAGATTATTGCTTCTTCGAGGCCTCGTACTTGGCCTTGTTGGCTTCGTTGGGCGGGTACAGGCCCGGCAGCACGGCGCCGTTGTTGACCTCGTCCATGATCCAGCCTTCAAAGCGTTCTTGCTCGACGGCCGCATCCACCACGTCGGCCACCAGGGCGGCCGGGATGACGACGGCGCCGTCCTGATCCGCCACGATCACATCATCGGGAAACACAGCCACGCCGCCGCAACCGACGGGCTGTTGCCAGTCCACGAAAGTCAGGCCCGCCACCGACGGCGGGGCTGCCGCGCCGCTGGCCCAGATGGGCAGCTTGGTGCCCAGCACGCCGGCCAGATCGCGCACCACGCCATCAGTCACCAGGCCCGCCACGCCGCGCTTGGCCATGCGCGCGCACAGAATGTCGCCCCAGATACCGGCGTCCTTGACGCCCATGGCGTCCACCACCGCGATGCAGCCGGACGGCATCTGTTCAATCGCGCCCCGGCTGGACTTGGGCGACGACCAGGATTCCGGCGTGGCCAGGTCTTCGCGCGCCGGCACGAAGCGCACGGTGAACGCGCGGCCCACGATGCGCGGCGTGCCGGCAGCCAGCGGGAATGCGCCACGGATCCAGACGTTGCGCAGCCCCTTCTTGAGCAGAATGGTGGTCAACGTGGCCGTGGTGACGCCGGACAGCGCCTTGAAATACCCCTCATCCGAAACCGTCATGTGTTTTCTCCGTCGTGAAATCAAATCCGGCTCAGACGGCCGGGATCAGGCCGCCGTCCACCCGGAGCGTCGTACCCGTAATGTAGGCCGCGCGTTCGCTGGCCAGAAAGGTCACTGCGTCGGCGTATTCCTCGGGGCGGCCGTAGCGGCCCACCGGAATGCTGGCGGCGCTTTCGGCGTGCACGTCGGCCGCGTCACGCCCTTCGCGCTTGGCCTTGGCTGAATCCAGGAAAGCGGTACGCGCGGTGGCGATGCGGCCAGGCACCACGATGTTGGCGGTGACGCCATCGGCCGCCACATCGCGCGCCAGGCTTTTCGACCAGCCCACCAGCGCCAGACGCAGCGAGTTCGACAGCGCCAGGTTCGGAATCGGGGCGATGACGCCCGACGATGTGCTGGTGATGATGCGCCCCCAGCCGCGTTCACGCATGCCCGGCAGCAGGATGTCGGTGATGCCGACCACGGCCAGCACCATCGCGTTGAAACCGTCTTGCCAGGTCTTGGCCGGATGCCCATATGCGGGCCCCGGCTGCGGGCCGCCAGTGTTGTTGATCAGGATGTCGATGCCGCCCACTTTTTCCAGCACGGCGTGTGCACCAGCTTGCCATTGTTCTTCCACGCCCAGGTCCCACACGAAGCGATGCGCGGTAGCGCCGCGTTCGGCAAGGCGGTCAGCGGTGGCGTTCAGCGCGGCCTCGTCGCGGTCGGCGATGCAGACCTCCACGCCTTCATTGGCCAGCGCCAGCGCGATGGCGTTGCCCAGGCCGCCGCCCGCGCTCATCACCAGTGCGCGCTTTCCCTTGATACCTAGATCCATGTTTCAAGCTCCTTGATTCGATCTCAATGCAAACGGGGCCGCGTTTAACGTAGCGTCAGGCACACATCTCGCAGGCGCTGGCAGGCTTGCGCCAGGCGCTCGTCCGACGTGGCGAACGAAATGCGGAAATACCCTTCGGCGCCAAACGCGCTGCCCGGCACCACCGCCACGTGCGCGTCTTCCAGAAAGAACTGGCTGACGTCCACGTCGTTCTTCAGAACCTTGCCTTGCGCCGTTGTGCGGCCGATCAGCCCCTGGCACGACGGAAACAGATAGAACGCGCCTTCCGGCGTGCGGCAATGAATGCCGTCGATCGCGTTCAGCGCCGTCAGGCAATCATCGCGCCGGCGCTTGAACGCCTGGTTGCGCGGCGCCAGGAAATCCATCGGACCATCTAGCGCGGCGGTCGCGGCAGCCTGCGCGACCGAGCACGGGTTGCTGGTGCTTTGCGACTGGATGGTTGCCATGGCCTTGATCAACGGGGCGGGGCCGCCTGCGTAGCCGATGCGCCAACCGGTCATCGCGTACGCCTTGGACACGCCATTGATCGTCAGCGTGCGGTCGCGCAGGTCCGGGTCTACGGATGCGATGGTCGAAAACTGCCAGCCGTCGTAGCGGATGTGTTCGTACATGTCGTCCGTCATCACGCACACATGCGGGTGGCGCGCCAGCTCATGCGCTAGCGCCGCCAGGTCCGCGCGCGAGTAACCGGCGCCGGTGGGATTGCTGGGCGAATTCAGGATCAGCCATTTGGTCTTGGGCGTGATGGCGCGGCGCAGTTGCTCGGGCAGGATCTTGAAGTCCTGCTCGGCCGGGCAATGCACCTCTATCGGCGTGCCGCCCGCCAGACGCACCATGTCGGGGTACGACACCCAATACGGCGACGGAAT
>CAJYKY010000185.1 GCA_913775005.1 uncultured Achromobacter sp. | reverse complement strand
GTAACTTGCTCCGAACGACTCCGGCGTTTCCACCAGCGCGTCCAGACGCAGTTGCCGCAGGGACGGCGCGTCCAGGGCGATGAGGCGTCTGACGACGGGGGCGACAAGCGGGCTGACATGCGGTAACGGCATGGTGGGGGCAGTGTTGGGATTTCGAAACGGAGGGGGCGTCTGGGCAGTATAGGCGGGGGGGCTTGAATATAATGGCCCTATTGCCGCTTGCGGTTTTCACAAAGGAGCCAACGATGTTCGGTTTCCTCAAGATAAACCAGGACGCCAATTTCGACGAAGTGCAGGAAGCCTTCGTCGCCAGGGTGGCCGACGCCGCGCAAGACTTTGTAGACGCTGCCGAGCCCACAGGCGTTGTGCTGGACTACTCCCTGTCCAGTATCCATGCGCTGGACGACGCGCTAGAGGCCGCCCACCTCGGGACCTTGCCTCTGACCCCCATGCAGACTGTTGGCGCCGCCGCCTACCTTTACGAGGTCGGACGCCGCGCGCACGGCGGCCTGTATGAAGTGTGCGACGACGACGACCCCGTGGTCCTGGTCTGCGGCGACCCCGGCTCCGAAGTGTGTTTTGGCGCCATCGCCAAGGTGGAACGGCGCATCCGCGAAGGCGCGGCCGAGTCGATCCCCGCTTACTTCGAACTCTTCACCTCCGCCTTGCAGACGGGCGAAGCCCGCACCATCCGCTAGGTTTGCTCCCCTTGCGCGCCGTCGTCTCTGTGCTGAAAGCGCCCGCTTTTGGCGCGATGACAACGGCCGTGCACGCCTTCTGGGGATTTCCCGTAGGACTGTAAGAAAAACAGCCCTACAATTCCGCCATTCCCGCCTCCCCGGCGGGTGCTCGCGCCGTCTGTCATCAGGCGGATTTTTACTAGAAGTACATTCGGGCAGCGTACCGCGTCCGATCCCGCCTTGCCCCCAGGAGCGCCTGCATGAAATTCCGCTTCCCCATTTTCATCATCGACGAAGACTACCGTTCGGAAAACGCGTCCGGTCTGGGTATTCGAGCCTTGTCAGCAGCGATCGAGGCCGAGGGCGTCGAGGTGATCGGGGTGACCAGCTATGGCGACCTGAGTTCGTTCGCGCAACAGCAAAGCCGGGCCAGCGCCTTCATCCTGTCGATCGACGATGAAGAGTTCGACGTGGACTCGCCCGAAGACGTGGCCAGCGCCATCAAGAACCTGCGCATGTTCATCGGTGAACTGCGCTTTCGCAACGCCGATATCCCGATCTATCTGTACGGCGAGACGCGCACGTCGGAACACATTCCGAACGACATCCTGCGCGAGCTGCACGGCTTCATCCACATGTTCGAGGACACCCCCGAATTCGTGGCGCGCCACATCATCCGCGAAGCGCGCAGCTACGTGGATTCGCTGCCGCCGCCGTTCTTCCGCGAGCTGGTCAAGTACGCACAAGACGGTTCGTATTCCTGGCACTGCCCCGGTCACTCGGGCGGCGTGGCCTTCCTGAAGAGCCCCGTGGGCCGCATGTTCCACCAATTCTTCGGTGAAAACATGCTGCGCGCCGACGTCTGCAACGCCGTGGACGAACTGGGCCAGCTGCTGGACCACACCGGCCCCGTCGCCGAATCGGAACTGAACGCCGCGCGCATCTTCCACGCCGACCACTGCTTCTTCGTGACCAACGGCACGTCCACGTCCAACAAGGTCGTGTGGCACGCCAACGTGGCCGCGGGCGACGTGGTGGTGGTGGATCGCAACTGCCACAAGTCGATCCTGCACGCCATCACGATGACGGGCGCCATCCCGGTGTTCCTGCGCCCCACGCGCAACCACCTGGGCATCATCGGCCCGATCCCGCTGGAAGAATTCCACCCGGACAACATCCGCAAGAAGATCGAGGCCAACCCCTTCGCGCGCGAAGCGGTGAACAAGAACCCGCGCATCCTGACGCTGACGCAAAGCACGTACGATGGCGTCATCTACAACGTGGAAATGATCAAAGAGCAGCTGGGCAGCTATGTCGACACGCTGCACTTTGACGAAGCCTGGCTGCCGCACGCCTCGTTCCACGAGTTCTACAAAGACATGCACGCCATCGGCCAGGACCGCCCGCGCAGCCAGGATGCGATGGTGTTCGCTACCCACTCCACGCACAAGCTCTTGGCCGGCATCTCGCAGGCCTCGCAGATCATCGTGCAGGAATCCGAGACCCGCAAACTGGATCGCAACGTTTTCAACGAGGCGTACCTGATGCACACGTCGACCTCGCCGCAGTACGCGATCATCGCGTCGTGCGACGTGGCCGCTGCCATGATGGAGCCGCCGGGCGGCACCGCGCTGGTCGAGGAAAGCATCCGCGAAGCGCTGGACTTCCGCCGCGCCATGCGCAAGGTGGAATCCGAATTCGGCAAGAATGACTGGTGGTTCAAGGTCTGGGGCCCGAACCGTCTGGTGTCCGAAGGCATCGGCAATCGCGACGAGTGGATCCTGGAAGCCAACGACCACTGGCACGGCTTTGGCGAAATGGCCGAAGGCTTCAACATGCTGGACCCGATCAAGGCCACGGTCATCACGCCGGGGCTGGACATGTCGGGCAGCTTTGGCGAAACGGGCATTCCCGCCGCGCTCGTCTCCAAGTACCTGACCGAACACGGTGTGGTGGTCGAAAAGACCGGCCTGTATTCGTTCTTCATCCTGTTCACCATCGGCATCACCAAGGGCCGCTGGAACACGTTGCTGACTGCCTTGCAGCAGTTCAAGGACGACTACGACCGCAACCAGCCGCTGTGGCGCATCCTGCCGGACTTCTGCCGCGTGCATCGCCGCTATGAGCGCATGGGCCTGCGCGACCTGTGCCAGGAAATCCACGAAGCCTACCGTGCGCGCGACGTTGCCCGCCTGACCACCGAGATGTACCTGAGCGACATGGTGCCGGCGCTGAAGCCGTCGGACGCCTTTGCCCGCATGGCGCACCGCGAAGTGGAACGTGTGGACATCGACAAGCTGGAAGGCCGCGTCACCGGCGTGCTGCTGACGCCGTATCCCCCGGGCATCCCGCTGTTGATCCCGGGCGAACGCTTCAACCGCACCATCGTGCAGTACCTGCAATTTGCGCGCGAGTTCAACGAACGCTTCCCCGGCTTCGAAACCTACATCCACGGCCTGGCCGATGAAGTGGGTCCGGATGGCGAAAAGCGCTACTACGTTGATTGCCTGATTGAAGAATAAGGCCCGGCGGGTCTGGAGTTCCGATGTTTGATGTAGCCGTCCTCGGCGCCGGCGCCGCTGGCATGATGTGTGCAGCGGTGGCCGGCCAGCGCGGCTTGCGCGTGGTGCTGGTCGACCACGCCGAGCGCCTGGCGGAAAAGATCCGCATTTCCGGCGGAGGGCGGTGCAACTTCACCAACATCGGCGCCGGACCCGCCAACTTTCTTTCTGACAATCCGCACTTCTGCCGTTCGGCCTTGTCGGCCTACACGCCGCAGGACTTCCTGGCGCTGATGAAGCGCCACCATATCGCCTGGCACGAGAAGCATCGCGGCCAGCTGTTCTGCAACGACTCCAGCGAATCCATCATCGACATGCTGCGCGCCGAGTGCGACGCGGGGCAGGTGCAGTGGCGCATGGGCTGTTCGGTTGCCGAGATCGGGCAGGGCGAAGCGGGCTTTGAACTGCGCACCAGCCAGGGCGTCATACGCGCCGCGAAGCTGGTGGTGGCGACGGGCGGCATGGCGATTCCGCAGCTGGGCGCCACCGACTTCGGCCTGAAGATCGCGCGCCAGTTCGGCATGAAGGTGGTCGAGCCCCGGCCCGCGCTAGTGCCGCTGACGTTTGACGCGGCCCAGTGGCAGTCCATGTCCGAATTGTCGGGCGTGGCGCTGGAAGTGGGCCTGTCGACGGGGCAGGGCAAGGCGCGCGGGGAATTCCTGGAAGACCTGCTGTTCACGCACCGGGGGCTGTCCGGCCCCGGCATCCTGCAAATCTCCAGCTACTGGAAACCGGGCGAACCTATCGTGATCGACCTCGCGCCGGGCCGCGACCTGGCCGAAGAGTTGCTGGCGTCCAAGTCCGGCAACCGTCAGCAGGTGCACACCGTGCTGGCCGGGCTATGGCCCAAGCGCCTGGCAGACCGTTGGCTGCACGCGGCCGAGCAGGGCGGCAAGCCCGGTCTGGCGGCGCTGCGCCTGGCCGATGCGCCCGACAAGACGCTGCGCGCGTTGGCGCAAGACATTCATCAATGGACGCTCGTGCCGAGCGGCACCGCCGGCTACAAAAAGGCCGAGGTAATGCGCGGCGGGGTGGACACGCGCGGGCTGGACCAGAAGTCGATGCAGTCGAAAACCACGCCGGGGCTGTACTTCATCGGCGAAGCGGTCGATGTCACGGGCTGGCTGGGCGGCTACAACTTCCAATGGGCCTGGGCCTCGGGCGTCGCTTGCGGCAAGGCGGTGTAGGCATCTGGTGATCTAGCGGTATAGCCGACCGCTATGGCGCGAATTGGAACAATACCATTGTGATATCAAATAAAAATACATATCATTTATGTTTTCGATATCGACCTGGGTCGATATCGAAAACATAAATGATATGTATTTTTATTTGATATCACAATGGTATTGTTCCAATTCGCGCCATAGCGGTCGGCTATACCGCTAGATCACCAGATGCCTAC
>CAJYKY010000184.1 GCA_913775005.1 uncultured Achromobacter sp. | reverse complement strand
GGCGGAATCGCGCCAGCAGATCGGCTGGGTTCTGGTGGGCGGGCTGTTGCTGGGTACACTACTGACCTTGTTCGTCGTGCCGGTGGCCTATACGCTGATTGCCACCTCACGCAAGAAACCCGGCCATGCCGGCAGCGCAGAGCATCCCCCGGCCCACTCGCCGGGCGCCACCACGCCGCCGGCCTCGGCCAATGCAGCGTCGGAATAAGTCATGCGCCAGATCATCTTTGACACGGAAACCACCGGACTGGACCCCGCCCAGGGCCATCGCATCGTTGAGATCGGTTGCGTTGAAATGGTCAACCGGATGGCCACGGGCAACAACCTGCACATCTACCTGAACCCGGACCGCGACAGCGACCCCGAGGCGCTGGCCGTGCACGGCCTGACCACGGAATTCCTGTCGGACAAGCCGCGCTTTGCCGATGTGGCGGATGAATTCGTGAAGTTCATCGAGGGCGCCGAGCTCATCGCACACAACGCCGCGTTCGACGTGAAGTTCTTCAATGCCGAACTGGCGAAGACGGGGCGCGGGCCGATCACCGAATACTGCGACACCGTCACGGATTCGCTCTTGCACGCGCGCTCGCTGTTCCCGGGCAAGCGCAATTCGCTGGACGCGCTGTGCGACCGCTTCGGCATTTCCAACGCGCACCGGACGTTGCACGGCGCTTTGCTTGACTCGCAGTTGCTGGCGGAAGTGTGGCTGGCGATGACGCGCGGGCAGGATGCGCTGCTGATCGATGTGGACGACAGCGACGGCGCGGGCAGCAATGGCATTGTGCTGACGCGCTTCGACGCGTCGGGCCTGTCGGTGCTCAAAGCCAGCGATGCTGAACTCGCCGAGCATGAGTCCTATCTGGCGGCGCTGGACAAGTCGGTGGGCGGCGAGTGCGTGTGGCGAAAGATAGATGCGGTGGTGACGACGGCCGCTTGAAAATAATTTTGAGGCGACTTGCGCACGTTTTAAAAAACATGCTATTATTTCGCCTCTTTCAGGGTGGTTAGCTCAGTGGTAGAGCACTGCCTTCACACGGCAGGGGTCACAAGTTCGAAACTTGTACCACCCACCAAAGACCCTTGGAAGATGACGCAGGTGGTTTTAAGTACTGAGCGATTGAGTTTTAAACGTTAAGTGCTATGCCTTCTGAAGTTGTCACCAAGTCGCACTGCGGGGTGCAAAGCAAACAAGCCAACCTTAATCGGTTGGCTTTTTTGTTTTCGGACGAAGCGGATGCAATCACACCGATTGATGCAGCGCAAACAGCCGTTTCGCAATTGCGCAACATCGCGCGCCAGCGGGACTTCGCGTGTCTATGATGCAGAGGTGGCATCCCTGTAGGGCAAATCAGGATGCCAACCACGCACACAGGAGACGTCCATGGATGCCCACACGAATACCATGTTGATCATTATCGTCACGGGTGTGGCGTTGATGCTGATCGGTTTCGGGCTGCGGGACCGCAATGTGGGGATGGGGCTGATGGGCCTGGGTTTGATCACCGCCATCGGCGCGATCTTGTACAAGGCCTACATCACTTTCTACTAAGACTTTTTACTAAGACCGTTTTTACTAAGACGCGCCAACAGCGTATCCAGCTGATTGGCGAAGGCCTTGCGGTCCGCCTGGCTGAATGACGCCGGGCCGCCGGTATCGACGCCGCTAGCGCGTAGTTCTTCCATCATGTCCCGCACGGCGAGCCGTTCGCGGATGGTTTCCGCAAAATAGCGTTCGCCTCGCGGGTTCAGCGCCATGGCGCCTTTCTCAAGCACTTCAGCCGCCAGCGGGATGTCGCCGGTGATCACCAGATCACCCGGCTCGGCGCGTTCAACGATGTGTGCATCGGCCACGTCAAAGCCGCGCGGCACCTGAACAGAACGGATGAGCGGGGACGGCGGCGTGAACAGCATCTGGTTGGCCACCAGGGTCAGCGGCACCTGCCAGCGCTGCGAGGCGCGGAACAGGATGTCTTTGATGACGCCGGGGCAGGCGTCGGCATCCACCCAGATATGCATCGGACTTATTCGCCCAGCGACTTTTGCAGCAGCTCGGCCACGATCTCATTCGTGGACACCCCGCGTTCGGTGGCCAGCGCGCGCAGCTTGTCGGCATGCGCTTGTGACAGCTTCAGCGGGAACGGCACCAGGCCAGCGGCCTGATCCAGCTTGCGCTGTTCGCGGCGGTCGGGCGCCTGCGAGGCGGTGCCGAAGCGGTCGGGCGTGGCGGACTGCTTCAATTGGCTGGCCAGCTTCAAGGCCTGATTCTTTTGGAGATCGAATTTGTTCATGGAAATTCCTGATTAGGAGCGCAATCATAAGCGCAACCGCGGATCAGCGCGGGCGAGGGCGCTCTAGTGCCGTCAGGCCCTCTTCGGCGCCGTCGTGTAACGGCACGGTCAGCCCGCGCCGGGCGTTGGCCACCGAGACCTGGGCGCCCTGGGCCGAGCCGGCCGCCAGCAGGTCCTGGCCGGTCTGGTAGACGGCACGCACCACGTTCAGGGCTTCGTCGCGCGTCAGGTTCGCCGTGGTGAGCAGCAAGGCCGCCGTGCCGATGGTGGGGACGGGGTCTGGCTGGTTGGGATACGTGCCCGCCGCGATGTCCAGCGGCATCAGCTCGGGGTTGCCCGCCGCCAGCGTGCGAATGGCAGCGGCATCAAGCGGCAGCAGTTTCAAGCGGGCTTGCGTCAGCGCGTCGCGCAGCGGCGTCGAGGGCACCCCGATGACCTGGACGGCGGCATCTACCGTGCCCGCCTGCAAGCCGGGCAGGGCTGCTGCGAAGGGCGTGTCCGATACCTGGTAGTCACGCCCTGCTTGCAGCCCGTGCGCGGTCAGCACGGCGTCCAGCGTGGCGCGTACCGCCGACCCTTGTGGGCCAAGAGCGATGGTCTTGCCTTTCAGGTCTTGCACGGTCCGCAGGGCCGGGTCGTTACGGACCACGATATGGACGAGTTCGGGGTACAGGCTGCCCAACGCGCGCAAGCCGGGGAAGGGGCCGCCCGCGGCAAACGGGCCGCGCCCTTCGTAAGCCATGCGGGCCGTGTCGGCTTGCGCCAGCCCCACCACGGCATCGCCGCTTTGCAGCAGCGCAATATTCTCGGCGCCGCCGCCGGTGATCAGCGGCGTCACGCGGATCTGGTGCGCCTTTGCCACGGCGGTCAGCGCGCGCGCAAACGCCAGGTATTCGCCTCTGTCTGGGCCACCCGCGAGCGGATAACCTTGTTGCAGGCGCGCCAGCCGGCCGTTGATCCGGGCGACGGAGCGTTCAAGTTCTTGCTGCACCACATGCTGCGCCGTGCTGGATGCGCTGTACGCCACGGAATGGGTGATCTGGTCCAGTGTGTCCAGCAACTGCTGCGTCACGGGGGGCGGGGCGCCGGTGTCAAGGGAGGGGGCCGCCGCAGCGGTAAAGCCTGCGGGTGTGACCCGCTTCCAGCTGTCGCCCTCTTGCTGATAGATGGCGCTGGCGTGCGCGACGATGCGGTCGCCGGCCTGGTTGCCACCGGACTTCACGCCGCTGATGCTGCGCGGGCCAGCGCCCAGCAACGTTACCAGCGATGCCGCGCCGGGTTGATCCCACGCGCCCAGCGTGACGTCGCGGTCCAAATTCAATTGAATGTCGTAATAGACAACCCGGCGTGTCTGGCCGGCGGGCGCGGTGCTGTCCGAGGCTGATCCCATGCGCCGCAGTTCGGCGACACGGAACAGTCCTTCGCCATAAGTGGCGGTCAGCGCCTGCTCGACGTCTGCGCGCAAGGCATCGCTGTCAGGCGCGCGGCCGCAGGCGGCCAGCACCAGGCACAGCATCGACAGCACAAAGCGTTGAAAGAACGTGTTCATGGTCACATGCCCCCGACAAAGGGCAGCGAGATCAGCGACGTCAGCACGATCACATTCAGGATGTCGACCAGAAATGCGCCCGTGACCGGCACCACGATGAACGCCTGCGGGGCAGGGCCATGGCGCCGCGTCAGGGCCTGCATGTTGGCGATGGCGGTGGCTGTGGCGCCCAGCCCGAAACCGCAGAAGGCGGCCGACATGATGGCTGCCTCGTAGTCGCGTTTGAGCATGCGGAACACCACCCAGGACGCATAGAGCGCGCAGAACAGCGTTTGCACGGCCAGCATCAGCGCCAGGGGACCAGCAAGCCGCGCCATGCTGGACAGGTCGAGCGTCATCATCGTCATGCCCAGGAATAGCGACAGCGCGATGGTGCCGATGATTTCCGTCGCGCGGTCATCCAGCTTCAGGCCCAGCGGGGCGCCTGCGTTGCGGATGATGACGCCCGTTGCCAGGCACCACAGGAAATTGGGCAGGCTGACAGGCGCGTCTTCGACCAGCATCGCCAGGTAGTTGCCAACGACCAGGCAGACAAAGGCTGCCGTCATCGACACGATGAATGAGCCCGCGTTGGCGGGCGGTATTTCAGCCGCAGGCGCGGGCGCATGGGATCCGGCTTGCGCC
>CAJYKY010000183.1 GCA_913775005.1 uncultured Achromobacter sp. | reverse complement strand
CACGGCCGTCGGCGCGCCGGCGTCGTCCACCGCCACCATCGTGAAGTAACAGCTGTTGGTGTGGCGAACGAGCTTCTTGCGGATGTCTTCCGTCACCACCTTGATGCCGATCTCCATCGACGTGCGGCCGGTGTAGTTCACCGCCGCCAGGAAGGTCACCAGTTCGCCCACATGGATGGGTTCGCGGAACACCACCTGGTCGACCGACAGCGTCACGACGTATTGGCCGGCGTACCGGCTGGCACAGGCGTAGGCCACCTGATCCAGATACTTGAGGATGGTGCCGCCGTGTACGTTTCCTGAGAAATTCGCCATGTCCGGCGTCATCAGGATGGTCATCGACAATTGGTGGCTAAAGGCGTCGTCCATGGTGGGCGCTCATCATTCATGAATAAAACGCCAATGGTAGCGGCACGCCGATGACATGGCACCGACATTCCAGCGACATTTAGGGTTTCTGCGCGGGTGCCTTTGGCTTGCTGGCGGCAGTGTTGGCGGGGGCGCCGGGGGCGGGGTGCGTAGCGGCTGGCGCTTGGGCTGGCGCCGTCGCTGCCGTTTCCGTTTCCCTGTCTGCTTCCATTTGCGCCTCAGGCACGACCTCCGGCACCGACGCAAGCGGCGGCGCTTCGGGCACCAGCGGCGGCGGCACCCACAAGCCGTCCAGCAAAGCGGGTTCGGGCTCGTAGACACGCAGCAGTACCGTCACCGGCCCGGCAGCCGGAATGGGCAGCCAGTTCGGCTGATCCTGCGCGTCGGGGGGCGTCGCGCTGACCCGCACATCCAGCGATCCGTCCGCGTTGTACACCAGCGGCGAGCGGTCACCCAGCGTGTACCGGTTCAGCACATTGGCCACCGGCATGCCTTGGCCGTCATATGCCGCCAGCGACCAGAAGGCGCCGGCAGGCGGCAATTGGCCGGCCTGGAAATGCAGCGTGTAGCGCTGCGCGCCGTCAATCGGCGCGCCATGCTGATCCGCCGCCAGCAACAGCACCGTCAAATCTTCAGGCAGGCCCGCGCCAGGCTGCGCTTGCGCGGCCAGCGCGCGACGCAGGTAGCCGCTGCCATAGACGCCCACGCTGCCCGTCTCTTGCTGCCAGCCATTCACACTGCGCAGCGTGGCGCCAGCGGCCGCCTCCATCCGTTCCCGGCCCGCGCGCAGGCCGCGCCGCATCCCTTGCTTGGCCGGGTGATCCAGTTTGTCGAAGTCGAACGTCCGGCCGGCGGCCAGCCCCGCGCGGCGCAGTTGCGCCAGCACCGGCTGGTCGGTCACATGCGGCGGATGCTTGCGCAGCAACTCGGCGGCGTAGGTGAAAAACGCGTCGGTCGGCATCGATTCAACCTGCTCGCGCACGGGCGTCTTCAAATCCAGGTTGGGATCAGATCGCACGCGTTGCGACTGCGCGGGCAGGTTCCATTGCGCCAGCGGCGTCAGCGTGAAACCGTCTTGCAGGGTGTGGACGGCGGCCATGTCTTCCGCGCGGTCCGCCCGCAACAAGATCTTTGCCCAGACGTGAGCGGTCGGCGCGTCCAGCCGCGTCATGCCCGATGGCAGCGTGCCCGTCCAGCCCGGCGGCACGATCACGGTATTGCTCTTGGCCGAACCCGTCGTGCGCTGGCCGAGCGTAGCGAACACGTCCGTCCACATGTCCAGCAGCGTCAACGTGTACAGGCGGCTGTGCGCGTCAGGCGCCGACAGCACTACGGGGCCAGCCGTCAGGTCCACCCAGGCGGTGCTGCGCAGCATGTCGGGGTTGGCCCACGGCGTGGCTGCGCCGGGCTGCGGCAGGCTGCGGCCGTGCAGGAAGCGATTGGCCGGCGCACCCTCTGCTCCGCGACACGGGTGCGTGAACTGGCGTCGCGTCAGGTCCATCGTGACCAGCGGATAAAAGTACAGATAGCCCTGCATCGCGGCCTGATGTGCGGCCTCGGTGGCGGCAGCGGCCGGCGTCAGGGCAGGGCGCGAGGCCGCCGTTGAGGTCGACAGGGGCGCCGATCCCGCGCCCATGCCGCTCGCAGGCGGCAACGTGAAACCGGGGGCGGCTATGGCATTCGGGGCGGTCGCCCAGGCCAGGGCAACAAAGGACAGGGCCAGCGAGGCAAAACGGCGCATCGGCGCTCCAGCAGTCGGGCAGAACACAGCCACAGGCAGGCCATCGCGTGACCTCACCCTGCCGCAAAAACGGGGCCGTTTCCTCACGGCCGCCGGCCATGGTACCAGCGCGACAACCGTCCAAAATCTGCGAACAACTCCCATTTCGCCGCCAAATCCCGCGAGGAATAAGCCGTAAGCCCATGGCATGCCTTGAAAACTTCGGAATATACTTGTCGAAATATCCTTGGAAGTTGTAAGGGCTTTCCCCTCCGGGCAGGGCCTTTGGCTTTCTTCATTCACCAGGAGAGGAGTGCTTCATGGTCAACATGAATCGCCGCCAGTTCTTCAAGGTGACAGGTGCAACCCTGGCAGGCTCCAGCCTGGCCTTGCTGGGCGTCGCTCCCGGCACAGCCATGGCCGAAGTACGCCAGTACAAGCTCGCGCGCATGACTGAAACGCGCAACACCTGTCCCTACTGTTCGGTCGCCTGTGGTTTGCTGATGTACGGTCTGGGCGACGGCGCCAAGAACGCGCGCGCCAGCATCATGCACATCGAAGGCGACCCCGATCACCCCGTCAATCGCGGCACGCTCTGTCCGAAGGGCGCCGCCCTGATCGATTTCATCCATAGCCCGAATCGCCTGAAGTACCCGGAATACCGGGCACCCGGCTCGGACAAATGGGTGCGCATGTCGTGGGACGACGCGCTTACGCGCATCACCAAACTCATGAAAGCCGACCGCGACGCAAACTTCGTCGAGAAGACCGCGGATGGAAAAACTGTTAACCGGTGGCTGACCACCGGCATGCTGGCCGCTTCGGCAAGTAGCAACGAAGTGGGCTACATCACGCACAAGACCGTGCGCAGCATGGGGATGTTGGCGTTCGATAACCAAGCCCGTGTCTGACATGGCCCGACGGTGGCAGGTCTTGCCCCGACGTTTGGCCGTGGAGCGATGACGAACCATTGGGTCGACATCAAGAACGCGGACGTAGTGTTGATCATGGGTGGCAATGCCGCCGAGGCCCACCCTTGCGGGTTCAAATGGGTCACGGAAGCCAAAGCCCATAACAAAGCAAAGCTGATCGTCGTGGATCCGCGCTTCACGCGCTCGGCATCTGTGGCGGATTTCTACGCGCCTATACGCACCGGTACCGACATCATCTTTTTGGGTGGCGTCATCAAATACCTGTTGGATCACGACAAGATCCAGCACGAGTACGTGCGCAACTACACCGACTTTTCCTTTATCGTCCGTGAAGACTTCACGTTCGAGGCGGGCCTGTATTCGGGCTACAACGCCGAAAAGCGCACCTACGACAAAGCTAGCTGGGATTACGAGCGCGGCGACGACGGCTTCGTCAAGACGGACCCGACTTTGCAGCACCCGCGCACCGTCTACCAGCTGATGAAGCGGCACTACTCGCGCTACACCGAAGAGATGGTGGAACGCGTCTGCGGCACGCCGCGAGACAAGTTCCTGAAGGTGTGCGACATGCTGGCGTCCACGGCCAGCCCTGATCGTGCGGGCACCATCCTGTACGCGCTGGGCTGGACGCAGCACTCCATCGGCTCGCAGATCATCCGCACCGGCGCGATGGTGCAGCTGCTGCTGGGCAACATCGGTATCGCCGGCGGCGGCATGAATGCGCTGCGCGGGCACTCGAACATTCAGGGTCTGACTGACCTGGGCCTGATGTCGAATCTGTTGCCCGGCTACATGACGCTGCCCAACGAACCCGAGCAGGACTACGGCAAGTACATCGAGACGCGCACGCTCAAGCCGCTGCGGCCTAACCAGCTCAGCTACTGGCAGAACTACAACAAGTTCCACGTCAGCCTGATGAAGGCGTGGTGGGGCGGCGCGGCCACGGCGGAAAACAACTGGGCGTTCGACTACCTGCCCAAGCTGGACAAGCTGTACGACATGCTGCAAGTCTACGAGCTCATGGTCCAGGGCAAGATGAACGGCTACATCGCGCAGGGCTTCAACCCCCTTGCGGCCGCGCCCAACAAGGCCAAGCTGAACGACGGCTTCGCCAAGCTGAAGTTCCTGGTCATCATGGATCCGCTCGTTACCGAGACCTCGGAATTCTGGCGCAACGCGGGCGAGGCCAACGATGTGGACTCGTCCAAGATCATGACGGAAGTCTTCCGCCTGCCCACGACCTGCTTTGCCGAAGAAGACGGCGCGCTGGTGAACTCCGGGCGCTGGCTGCAATGGCACTGGAAGGGCGCGGAGCCTCCTGGCGAAGCCAAGAGCGACATCGAGATCATGGCGCTGATCTACACGCGCCTGCGCAAGATGTACCAGGACGAAGGCGGCAAGTTCCCCGACCCCATCGTCAACCTGTCCTGGCCGTATTCCAACCCGCAAAATCCCACGGCCGAAGAACTGGCCAAAGAATACGCGGGCCGCGCGCTGGTGGACCTGATGGATCCGAAAGATCCCACCAAGGTCATGCGCAAGGGCGGCGAGCAGCTGGCCGGCTTTGCTGAACTGCGCGACGACGGCTCCACGTCCAGCGGTTGCTGGATCTTCGCGGGCGCGTGGGGGCCGTCGGGCAACCTGATGGCGCGGCGCGACAACAGCGACCCGACCGGCATCGGCCAGACGCTTAACTGGGCGTGGGCGTGGCCAGCCAACCGCCGCATTCTTTACAACCGCGCGTCCTGTGACGTGTCCGGCAAGCCGTTCGATCCGCGCCGCAACGTGATTTCCTGGAACGGCAAGATCTGGATCGGCGCCGACATCCCCGACTTCAAGGGCGATGAAAACCCCGACGGCGGCATGGGCCCGTTCATCATGAACCCGGAAGGCGTGGCGCGCTTTTTTGCGCGGGCGGGCATGGCCGAAGGGCCGTTCCCCGAACACTACGAACCCTTCGAAACGCCGCTGGGCTACAACCCGCTGCATCCGAAGGCCAAGGGTGTCACCAGCAACCCGGCTGCGCGCGTCTTCAAGGACGACCTGGCCGCCATGGG
Source organism: uncultured Achromobacter sp. (assembly GCA_913775005.1). Taxonomy (GTDB): domain Bacteria; phylum Pseudomonadota; class Gammaproteobacteria; order Burkholderiales; family Burkholderiaceae_B; genus Achromobacter. Next base: position 3,019 of record CAJYKY010000183.1, on the reverse strand, counting down.
CACGGCGGACAAGTTCCCGTACGTGGCCACCACCTACCGCCTGACCGAGCACTTCCATTACTGGACCAAGAACGTGCGCATCAACGCGATTCTCCAGCCGGAGCAGTTCGTTGAGATCGGCGAAGCCTTGGCCAAGGAGTTGGGCATCGCGAACGGGTCGCGGGTGAAGGTGTCGTCCAACCGGGGCTACATCAAGGCGGTGGCGCTGGTCACCAAGCGGATACGCGCGCTGACCATCGAGGGCAAGACCGTGCACCACGTCGGCATCCCGATTCACTGGGGCTTTGTGGGCCTGGCCAAACCCGGCTTCCTCACCAACACCCTGACGCCATTCGTGGGCGACGGCAATTCCCAGACACCGGAATTCAAGTCGTTCCTGGTCAAGGTCGAGAAGGCCTAGGAGAACCGACATGTCCATGCAATCCCTAGACATCAAGCGGCGCTCCGCCACGACCACACCGCCGCCGGGCATCCGTGAACCCGTCACGGGCTCGGTGGCCAAACTGATCGACGTGTCCAAGTGCATCGGGTGCAAGGCCTGCCAAAGCGCCTGTATGGAATGGAACGATCTGCGCGATGAGATCGGCACCAACGTCGGCGTGTACGACAACCCCGCCGATCTCACCGAGCATTCCTGGACGGTCATGCGTTTCTCGGAATACGAGAACCCCGCTGGCGACCTGGAATGGCTGATCCGCAAAGACGGCTGCATGCACTGCGAGGATCCGGGCTGCCTGAAGGCCTGCCCCTCGCCGGGCGCCATCATCCAATACAACAACGGCATCGTGGACTTCCACGAAGAAAACTGTATTGGCTGCGGGTACTGCATTACCGGCTGCCCGTTCAACGTGCCGCGCATCTCGAAGAAGGACCACAAGGCGTACAAATGCACCTTGTGTTCCGACCGTGTGGCCGTGGGCCAGGAGCCCGCCTGCGTCAAGGCCTGTCCGACGGGCGCCATTGTGTTCGGCACCAAGGAAGACATGAAGCAGCACGCCGAAGAGCGCATCGTCGACCTGAAGTCGCGCGGCTTCGAGCAGGCCGGCCTGTATGACCCGCAAGGCGTGGGCGGCACCCACGTCATGTATGTGCTGCATCATGCCGATCAGCCCGGGCTGTATCACGGCCTGCCTAAAGACCCGCATATCAGCCCCATGGTGTCGTTGTGGAAGGGGCTGGCCAAACCGCTGGGCGTGGCCGCGATGGCCTTGACCGCCCTGGCGGGCTTCTTCCATTACGCCCGCGTGGGCCGTAACGAGGTCTCGGAAGAAGATGAACGCCGTGCCGAAGAGGAGGTGCGCCATGACTGAAGACCGTCACTATCGCCGGATCAAGCGCTACACGCCCGGCGAGCGCACCAACCACTGGATCATTGCGCTCACGTTCATTCTGCTGGCGTTGTCGGGCCTGGCGCTGTTTCATCCGTCGATGTACTGGCTGACCAATCTGTTCGGCGGCGGGCCGTGGACGCGCATCCTGCATCCCATCATCGGGGTGGTGATGTTTGTCTGCTTCGTGGTGTTTGCCGGGCATATGTGGCGGCACAACCTCATGACGAAGGCCGATCGCCAGTGGCTGCGGCAGTTGAACGACGTGGTCGAGAACCGCGAAGAAAAATTGCCTGAAGTCGGCAAGTACAACGCGGGCCAGAAGCTGCTGTTCTACGTGCTGGTGCTGTGCATGCTGGGTCTGTTCGCCAGCGGGATCGTGATCTGGCGCGAGTACTTCGCGTTCTACTTCCCGATCTGGGTGGTGCGCGCGGCGTCCGTCGTGCATGCGGTGAGCGCGCTGGTGCTGATCTGCTCGATCATCGTGCACATCTACGCGGCGATCTGGGTTAAGGGATCGCTGACGGCGATGCTGCGCGGTTATGTGACCGCCGGCTGGGCCTGGAAGCACCACCGCGCGTGGTTCAGGGAACAGATTCGAAAATAGGTGGTTGGCCCCCACGGCGCGCGCACTGCGTGCGCCGCCCGCCACGAGGTATGAACGGCTGCTATCCTTCCTCATCGAAGGCCAGCAGCCGTGTTTGTTTTTTTGGAGACACCATTGCAGCGAATTCTTCCGCGCGGCGAGATCGAAGCGCTAGACCACAACGTCATCCCGCGCGTCACCCTACCTGACCGCGACAGCCTGTTCGCCACGCGCGCGGCGCGGCTTCGGCAGTTGGCGGCCGGCAGCCCGGTGGCCGACTATCTCTTGCTGATGGCGCAACTGTGCGACGCCCAGCAGCGCGCGATCAAAGACTGTACGGCGCCCGGCGCTTCTGAAGACCGCATCGCCTTGTCTCAGGCGCACGGCATGCCGCCCCTGCAAGCCGTTGGCTGGCCGCGTGACCCGCTGTGGCGCCGCATTCTTGCGCAGTTGGTGGACGACGTGGCAGCCGGCAAGGACGTACCGGCCGAAGCCATCGAAGTCTGCAAGGCATTGCGCCGCGCCGTGGACGATGACCCCGAATCGCTCGAAGACCTGGCCGAAGCCATCCTGGCCGAGCAGGACCAGGGCGTGGACGGCGCCGCCGCGCCCTTCGTGATGGCCGCCTTGCAGGTCTACTGGACCGACCTTGCCAGCCGCTTTGACGACAAGCAGCTGCCCGTGGTCAGCCCGTTCGGCGTGTGCCCCGTCTGCGCCAGCCTGCCGGTGGCGAGCATCGTGCGGGTGGGGGGGCAGTACGAAGGCTACCGCTATCTGTGTTGCAGCCTGTGCGCCACGCAATGGCACATGGTGCGCGTCAAGTGCACGCATTGCGAAGACGTCGAAACGGTGGCGTACCAGGCCATCGACGGCCGTACGCCCGCCATCAAGGCCGAAACCTGCGACCACTGCCACACCTATCGCAAGATCTTTTATCAGGACAAGGACCTGCAAGTCGAACCCGTTGCCGACGACCTGGCCAGCCTGATGCTGGACGTGCTGGTGGGCGAAGCGGGCTACTCGCGCGCCAGCGGCAACCCGCTGCTGTGGCATGGCAGCGAGGAATAACATGTCCGGCCCTGATACCGCCGGCGGCGCGGCGTCG
>CAJYKY010000182.1 GCA_913775005.1 uncultured Achromobacter sp. | reverse complement strand
CATCTATGCCTTGCACAACTGGCCTGGCCTGCGCCCTGGCACCATTGGCATCAACCCCGGCCCGATGATGGCGGCCGCGGATCGCTTCGAGATTCAGATCACCGGCCGAGGCGGGCACGGTGCGCATCCTTACCAAACGATTGATCCGGTGACCATCGCGGGCCAGATCATCACGGCCTTGCAGACCATTGTGTCGCGCAACGTCAACCCGCTGGATTCGGCGGTGGTGTCGATCGGTTCGATGCAGGCCGGCCACCCGGGCGCCATGAGCGTGATTCCGCGTGAAGCCAAATTGGTGGGCACGGTACGCACGTTCCGCAAGTCGGTGCAGGAGATGGTCGAGACCCGCATGCGCGAGCTGGTCACCGCGATTGCAAGCGCGTTTGGCGGCACGGCGGAAGTCATCTACGAACGCATCTATCCCGCCACCTTGAATACGCCGCAGCACGCCAACCTGGTGGCGGACATTGCCACCGAAATGATCGGTAAGGAAAACGTGGTGCGCGACCTGGTACCCTCGATGGGTTCCGAAGACTTCTCCTTCATGTTGCAGAGCAAGCCGGGCGCGTACTTTCGCTTGGGGCAGGGCGGCGCGGAGTCTGGCTGCGTCTTGCACAACTCGCATTTTGATTTCAACGATGCGGTCATTCCCCTGGGCAGCGCGATGTTCTGCGCGCTGGCAGAACGGGGCATGCCGCTGGCAGATTAAGAAGCCCTTTCATGTCTACTCAAAACACAACTCAGCTCACCATCACCCGCCCCGACGATTGGCATCTGCACCTGCGTGATGGCGCGGCCCTGGAAGCCGTGGTCGCGGACACGGCGCGCCAGTTCGCGCGCGCCATCATCATGCCGAACCTGAAGCCGCCCGTGACGACCACCGAGCAGGCGCTTGCCTACCGCGGTCGCATTCTGGAAGCGCTGCGCAAAGCCGGCGGCAACCCCGATGCGTTCACGCCGTTGATGACGCTGTACCTGACCGATAACACGTCGGCCGAGGAAATCTTCCGTGCGCACGAATCCGGTCAGGTCTATGCGGTTAAGCTGTACCCGGCCGGCGCCACGACGAACTCCGACGCCGGCGTGACCGACTTGCTGGGCAAGTGCGCCAGCGCCCTTGAAGCGCTGCAAAAGTGCGGCATGCCTTTGCTGGTGCATGGCGAAGTGACAGACCCGGCGATTGATGTGTTCGACCGCGAAGCGATCTTCGTTGAGCGTGTGATGAAGCCATTGCGCCGCGCCTTTCCCGCGCTGAAGGTGGTGTTTGAACACATCACGACGAAGGAAGGCGCCGAGTATGTGCGCGACGCCGAAGGGCCCATCGCCGCAACGATCACCCCGCAGCATCTGCTGTACAACCGCAATGCCATTTTTCAAGGTGGCGTGCGTCCGCACATGTACTGCCTGCCGATTCTCAAGCGCGAGACGCATCGCCTGGCTCTTGTTGAAGCGGCTACCAGCGGCAGCCCGCGCTTCTTCCTGGGTACGGACAGCGCGCCGCACGCGCGTGGCTTGAAGGAACATGCATGCGGCTGTGCGGGATGCTATACCGCGCTGCACGCGATGGAGCTGTATGCCACCGCGTTTGACGCCGTAGGTAAGCTGGACAAGCTGGAAGCCTTCGCTAGTTTCCACGGCCCGGACTTCTACGGCTTGCCGCGCAACACCGGCACGTTGACGTTGGTACGCGAAACCTATCAGGTGCCTGATGAGTTGGCATTTGGCGGTACGACGCTCGTACCTTTGGCCGCAGGTGAAGCCTTGGAGTGGCGCGCTCACGCGTAAGCGGCGCTGTGCGTTGAAACTTCACGCACATGAATAAAAATCGGGGTGAATGGCATCGTGCCATTCACCCCAATTCATTTGCCGATCTGCAACGTGTCTATATATATAGACGTCCTGTTGTAGCCGCAGGCTTTGGGCGCAGCGTCAAAGCGTGCCCTCGCGGCGGGCCTCCAGCAATTCCCAGCGCGTGAATTTCTCTTCGAGCTCGCTTTCCAGCTTGGCCAGTTCGCTATTGATCCGTTCCACTTCGGCGGGCGCATCGCGATACAAGCTGCCGTCTGCCAGCTTGCCGGCCAGTTCGGCCTGCTTGGCTTCCAGCGTGGCGATAGCGTCGGGCAAGCCTTCGAGTTCGCGCAGATCCCAAGCGTTCATCTTTGTGGGTTTGGCCGGCTTGGCGCGGGCGACCTTGGCACGCGCAGCGCTTTCGTCGACCGGCTTGGACGCGGCGTCTGCGTCTTGCGTGGCGGCAGCGGCGGGCGCCGGGCGCTGGGCGACCCATTCGTCGTAACCGCCCACGTAGTCGCGCCAACGGCCTTCGCCCTCAAAGGCGATGGTCTGCGTGACCACGTTGTTCAGGAACGCGCGGTCATGGCTGACCAGCAGCACGGTTCCGGCGTATTCCTGAAGCAGCTCTTCAAGCAATTCCAGCGTTTCGATGTCCAGATCGTTGGTGGGCTCGTCAAGTACCAGCACGTTCGCCGGGCGCGCAAACAGACGCGCAAGCAGCAAGCGCGCGCGTTCGCCGCCCGACAGGCTGCGTACCGGCGAGCCGGCACGGGCGGGAGAGAACAGGAAGTCGCCCAGGTACGTCATGACGTGCTTGCGCGTGCCGCCGATTTCCACCCATTCGCTTCCCGGGCTGATGATGTCGACCAGCGAGGCGTTTTCGTCCAGCTGCGCGCGCATCTGGTCAAAGTACGCCACGGCGACATTGGTGCCCAGCCGCGTCGTCCCCGCGTCGGGCTGCATTTCACCCAGGATCAGTTTGAGCAGCGTGGTCTTGCCGGCGCCGTTGGGGCCGATGATGCCGATGCGATCGCCGCGCAGGATGGTGGTGGTGTAGTCGTCTACCACGACCTTGTCGCCGAACGTCTTGCTGACGTGTTCCAGTTCGGCCACGAGCTTGCCAGAACGTTGGCCTTCGGCCAGCGCCAAGGATACGTCGCCAATGCGTTCGCGACGCTCGGCACGTTGAACGCGCAAGCTTTCCAGGCGGCGCACCCGGCCTTCATTGCGGGTACGGCGCGCTTCGACGCCCTTGCGGATCCAGACTTCTTCCTGCGCCAGCAGTTTGTCGAAACGCGCTTGCTCCAGGCGCTCGGACTCCAGCCATTGCGCCTTGCGTTCCTGCCATTGCGAGAAATTGCCGGGAAAGCTCAGCAGGCGGCCGCGATCGAGTTCAACGATGCGCGTGGTGACAGCGTCGAGGAAGCGGCGATCATGGGTGATGATGACCGCGGCGCCGCGCCAGCTGCGCAGCATCTCTTCCAGCCAGGCGATGCCGTCGAAGTCCAGGTGGTTGGTGGGTTCGTCCAGCAGCAGCAGGTCGGGTTCTTCGACCAGCGCGCGCGCGAGCGCGACGCGCTTGCGGGTGCCACCCGACAAACCGGCGATCTGCGCATCGGCGGGCAGGCCCAGCTTTTCAAGCATCGAGCGTACGCGCGAGGGGCGCTGCCAATCTTCGTGATCGCCTTCCACGTTGCAGACCACATCGAACACCGTGGCGTTTTCGTCCAGCTCGGGTTCCTGTTCGACCGTGGCGACACGCAGCCCGGAATTGCGGGCGATGTCGCCGTCATCGGGTACGGTGCGGCCGTCGAGCAGTCTCAACAGCGACGACTTGCCTGCGCCATTGCGGCCGATGAGGCCGATGCGTTCGCCGGCCTGGATGGCGAAATCGGCGTGGTCCAACAACGGGTGGTGGCCGTAGGCCAGCTGGATGTCGGTGAGGGTGATGAGAGTTGCGAGGGCCATGTAGAGGAGTTCGTTTCTGCGGCGTCTGTGCGGATCAGCGCGTATTGTCGCAGGAACCCCGCAAGCCTGTTTGGCCGACGTGGGGATCGCGAGCGGGGACAGAGCCGCGACCTGTAATAGAATACGAGCCGCAGGACGGATTGGACGATCGCGGTGGATGCAGATCCATCGAGGAAGGTCCGGACTCCATAGGGCAGGGTAACGGCTAACGGCCGTCCGGTTGCGTCTTCGGGCGCGGCTGAGGAATAGGGCCACAGAGACGAGACTGGGAAGCGGGCGCGCTTGTCGCGCACCGATACGGCCATCTCCGTATCGCGCTCTTCGGTAACGAAGGGCGGCGTCGCAGGGTGAAACGCGGCAACCTCTATCCGGAGCAACATCAAATAGGCATGCGTGCGGCTTTCGGGCTGCGAAGGGCGGCTCCGTCCAAGCATGCGGGTAGGTGGCTAGAGCGGCTCAGCAATGATCCGCGCAGAGGAATGATCGTCCGCCAGGGCAACCTGGTGTACAGAATCCGGCCTATAGATCCGTCCTGCATTGAATTTCTACGCGTGAGCGGTCGGGCCTGGCGCCCGGCCGGGTCGTGCTTGCGCTCGAACTGCGCGCGCGAGTCCTTTGCACCCAGTGATGGCGCCCCATATTTTTTTCGACGTGGTCTGGGGCTTAGTTTGGCGGGAAGCCTCGTCAGAACGGGCGATCCGGCCCTTCGTAAAACAATGCAAAGTCATCCTTAGGCGCTACTTCTGAAGAAGGACATGTAGAGTCCGACGCAACCTCCTGATTTATTAGGGGGTTTTTCTTTTTGCGGATTTACATATTGATCTAAGTCCTTGTTGTGATTGAAAAAATTGCAACCACGCGCTTGACCGCCCCTGTCCCATACCGTAGAGTGGGAAATAGTAGGAAATTGTGCAATTAAGTGGGGTAAAAGTGGTGTTTCAGGGAAGCAGCGCGCTCACGCTGGATGCCAAGGGACGGATCTCGATTCCGACCCGGCATCGTGACGCGCTGATGTCGCAGGCCGATGGCCGGCTGACCCTGACCCGCCACCCTGACGGCTGCTTGCTGGTGTATCCGCGGCCCGAGTGGGAAAAGAAGCGCGAACAGATCGCCGCTTTTCCCATGACGGCTCGTGCGTTGCAGCGGCTGTTGCTGGGCAACGCTCAGGATGTCGAATTGGACGGCTCCGGCCGGGTCCTGATCGCTCCTGAACTGCGCAACGCTTCCGGTATGACGCGCGATGTGATGCTGCTCGGTCTGGGCGCGCACTTCGAGCTGTGGGACGCCGCTACTCTGGCCAGCCGCGAGGCGGAAGATTTGGCCAAGGGTATGCCGGATGTGTTGAACCAGTTTTCGTTCTAAAAAATTTTATGGAATTCGAACATCGGCCCGTTCTGCTGGAGCCGACGGTGGACGCACTATTGCTGCCCGACTTTGGCGGCAAGGGTGCGGCACGGTCGAACTCGCAGACCGAGCCGGATACGGCTACGCGGGCGGAACGCGGCGTGTTTGTCGACGGCACTTTTGGCCGCGGCGGGCACAGTCGCGAACTGCTTGGACGCCTGGGCAAGTCTGCGCGGCTGGTGGTGTTCGATAAGGATCCCGAAGCGATTGCCGTGGCGCGTGCGCTGGCAGAGACGGATTCAAGAGTCACGGTTATCCATGGCGGCTTTGCCACCATGGCAGAAGAATTGCAGCAGCTTGGCATCGACAAGGTCGATGGCGTGATGTTGGATCTGGGCGTTTCGTCGCCTCAGATCGATGACGCAGAGCGCGGCTTCTCGTTCATGAGAGACGGCCCGCTCGATATGCGGATGGACACCACTCGTGGTCCCACGGTGGCGGATTGGCTGGCGCAAGCCAGTGTGGATGAGATGCGGGAGGTCATAGCGGATTATGGCGAAGAACGGTTTGCTTTTCAGGTTGCAAAGGCGATTGCTGCTCGCCGCGCAACAAGGCCGCTGCGCACCACGCTCGAACTTGCCGAGTGCGTCGCCAGCGCCGTCCGCACGCGCGAAAAGGGGCAGCATCCGGCCACACGCACCTTTCAAGCTCTACGGATTTACATCAATCGGGAACTCGAAGAGCTCGCGCGCACCCTCGCGGCAGCTCTAGACCTGCTTGCCCCGGGGGGGAGGTTGGCGGTGATCAGCTTTCATTCGCTTGAAGACCGCATGGTCAAGCAATGCATCATGGCGGCGGCCCGTCCGGCCGCTGCGCATGCTCGCTTGCCGCTGCGCGAAAGCGAAATGCCCCAGCCTGTATTGCGTTCCTTGGGCCGCGTCCTGGCCGAAGATGAAGAAGTGTCCAGCAACGCCCGCGCCCGCTCCGCGGTGCTGCGCGTTGCTGAGCGCACCGAAACACCGCTGCCCGCCGAGGGCGGTTTTGCGTTTGTGAAGATCGGCTCGCTGCCCGGCAGCGACCTGGCACCGCCGCCTCGGCGCGGTGGCAAAGGGGGGCGGCGCTAATGGGTCGCATCAACCTGATCGTTGCGGCGTTACTGATGCTGTCGGCCATTTCCCTGGTCACCAGCCGGTATCAGTCGCGCCAGCTCTTTGTAGAGCTGGGACGCGATCAGGCGCAGGCGCGCGACCTGGAAACCAATTGGCGCCGCTTGCAGCTGGACCGCGCCGAACTCGCCCGCAACGCGCGGGTCGATGTGATCGCACGTGACGGCCTGAAGATGATTCCCATCGTCCCCGACCGCACGCTCTATTTGAATCAAGCTCCCGCCCAAGCGGCCGGAGGCGCTCAATGAAGCGCGTTCCCTTCTTCGACAATCCCGTGCTGCGCGGGCAATTGCCCACCTGGCGCGCGCGCCTGGTGCTGATCCTGCTGTTTGGCGGGTTTACCGTGCTGGCCGGCCGCGCGCTGTTCCTGCAAGGTTTGTCGACGGAGTTCTTGCAGCAACAGGGTGAACGCCGCTACGAACGCACGCTGACGCTTGCTGCCACGCGCGGCAAGATCACCGATCGCAATGGCGCCGTGCTGGCATCCAGCGTGCCGGCGCGCGCCATCTGGGCCATCCCCGAAGATGCCAAGCAAGGCACGCCCGCGCAGATGGATTCGCTGGCCAAGTTGCTGGAAATGCCCGTGGCCGATTTGCGCCATCGCCTGGTGGACGAAGACAAGAACTTCGTCTATCTGAAGCGCCAGGTGGCGATGGACGTGGCCGACAAGATCAAGCAGCTGGGCATGCCCGGCGTGCATCAGCAGCCCGAGACGCGCCGCTACTATCCCGACGGCGATGTGATGGCGCACGTGGTGGGCTTCAACAGCGTTGAAGATCAAGGCCAGGAAGGCGTCGAACTGACGTTCAACCAGCAGTTGCAAGGGCGCCCGGGCAGCCGCCGCGTCATCAAGGACCGCCTGGGCCGCGTCATTGAAGACGTGCAGGCCGTGACCTTGCCGGTCGATGGCCGTGATTTGCGCCTGTCTATCGATACCCGTTTGCAGTACCTGGTGTTCAAGGAATTGAAGGACGCCATGGATAAGCACCAGGCCAAGGGGGCGACGGCCGTCGTGGTGGACGTGCACACGGGCGAAATTCTGGCTCTGGCCAACGTGCCTACGTTTGATCCGAACAAGCGCGAAACCTTCCACGGTTCGAAGCTGCGCAACCAGGCCATCACCGATACCTTCGAACCCGGTTCCATCATGAAGCCGTTCACCGCCGCACTGGCGCTGGACTTGGGCCGCATCACGACGTCGACGTTGTTCGAAACCGGCAACGGCCGTTTCACGTATCAAGGCAGCACGATCAGCGATGTCAGCCGTAATGGCACTCTGGATGTGGCCGGCGTGCTGCGCAAGTCCAGCAACATCGGCATGACGATGATCTCCGAGAAGCTGGAATCCCGCGAAATGTGGGACCGCTTCACCGAATTGGGCCTGGGTCAGGCGCCGCAGGTGGGGTTCCCGGGCGCTGCGCCCGGCCGTCTGCGTCCTTGGGACCGCTGGCGTCTCATCGAAAAGGCGACCATGGCTTACGGCTATGGCCTGTCGGTGTCATTGCTGCAAGTGGCGCGCGCCTACACCGTGTTCGCCCGCAACGGCGACATGGTGTCGCTGACGCTAGTTAAGCGCGACAGCGATCCCACCAGCGTCAAGATCTACACGCCCAAGACCACGGCCATGGTGCGCGCGATGCTGGAAGCGGCCGCCGGCCCGGAAGGCACCAAGGCCGCCCAGGTGCAGGGCTACCGCGTCGCTGGCAAGAGCGGCACCGCGCGCAAGATCGTCGACGGCAAGTACAGCATGCAGCGTTACCGGAGTTCGTACGTGGGCTTTGCGCCCGTGTCGGATCCGAAGATCGTCGTGGCCGTGTCTATCGATGAGCCGACGGTTGGCGGTTATTACGGCGGCGCCATTGCCGCGCCCGTGTTCTCCCACATCGTGGGGGGGAGCCTGAGGCTGATGGGGGTGCGGCCTGACGCGCCTTTTGAATCCACGATTGTTGCTGGTCTCAAGGAGCCAGGCAGATGAGCGCCAAAGGCTTCCTCTCTTCCCCCGTCGCCACGGTTGCCGAGACCGTGGCGTGGTTGCATGCGCGCGTCTCGCTGACGGCGCACCTGAAACTGGACTCGCGCGATATCGAGCCGGGCGATGTGTTCGTTGCCTGCCCGGGCCTGTCCAGCGATGGACGTCTCTATATAGATAAGGCGTTGGCGCTGGGCGCCAGCGCGGTGTTGTTCGAAGCGCCTGCCAGCGCGGCCATCGAAGCTGTTGCCGCAGATTCGC
>CAJYKY010000181.1 GCA_913775005.1 uncultured Achromobacter sp. | reverse complement strand
TTAAAAGAGTGGTAAGGAGAAACGAATCAGCCCTCAAGCCATCTGGCTCAGGGTCTTGCGAAAACGCGCCAGAGAGAACGCGAATAGCACCGCGCCGATCAGCGTCAGCGCCAGAAAGGGTTGCCACACGACCGAAAAGCCTGCGCCGCGATAGAGAATGGCCTGGCCAAGTTCCACGAAGTGCGTGGTGGGAGCGGCCAGCATGATGTTCTGCACGAAGTCCGGCATGCTTTCACGTGGTGTGGTGCCGCCAGACAGCATCTGTAGCGGCAACAGCACCAGCACCAGCAACATCCCGAACTGCGGCATGCTGCGCGCCAGCGTGGCCATGAAAATGCCCATGGAGGTCGTAGCGAATAGGTGCAGTGCAGCGCCGACAAGAAATAGCGCCACCGATCCTTCGATCGGCACGTGCAACAGGCCACGCACGACGAACGTCAACGATAGCCCAGCCGAGACCAAAACCACCAGCCCCATCGACCACACCTTTGCCACCATGATTTCGGTGGGGGTGACGGGCATGACCAGAAGGTGCTCGATCGTGCCGTGCTCGCGCTCGCGGATCAATGCGGCGCCGGTCAGGATGATCGACAGCATCGTCACGTTGTTGATGATTTCCATCATGGCGCCGAACCAGGCCTGCGTCAGATTGGGGTTGAACCGCATGCGCACGGCCAGCTCCACCGGTAACGCCGTGGGCGCGCGGTAGCGGTTGACGAATTCATTGATCTCGTCGGTGACGATCTGCTGGATGTAACTGCTGCCGGTAAACGCTTGGCTCATGCGTGTGGCGTCCACATTCAGCTGGATTTCGGCCGGGCGGCCGGCCAGCACGTCGCGCTGGAAATTGGGCGGGATATTCACTGAAAACGTATAGCGGCCGGCATCCATGCCGGCATCGGCCTCAGCGGACGTGATCAGCGCGGGCGGCGTGAAATGCGGCGGATAAAACGCCGACGTGATGCGTGCGGAAAGCGGCGACGCATCTTCATCTACCACGGCGATAGGCGCGTTGTGCAGGGTTTCCGGCACGGCGGTAGCGGCGGTGTAGATCATCAACGTGAACGACACGCCGATCAGGATCAGCATCATCGGGTCGCGCGCAAGACTCCACAGTTCTTTGATGCCCAGTCGGTAGATGTTGGCCAGGTGTCGCATTCACGCCTCCTGCTTTTTCAACAGCAGCACCGAGGCGCCCACGATGATCGGGATGGCCGCCAGCAAGGGCCAGAACGACGCTTGCAGATCCGCCAGCCCCAGCGCCTTGCTGAATACGCCCCGGCTGATTGTCAGCATGTGCGTGGCGGGATAGATCTGGCCGATCAGTCGCCCGCCGCCTTCCAGAGACGACACCGGGTTCAGCAGGCCGGCAAACTGCACGGCGGGCACCAACGTGCCGATCATCGTGAAGAACAAGGCTGCGATCTGGCTACGCGTGAAGGTGGACGCCAACAAGCCGATGGCGGTGGCCACCACGTTGTAAATCAACGCGGCCAGCAGCAATGTCAGGAAACTGCCGGTGATGGGCACGCCGAACAGCGTGACGGCCAGCAAGGTCATCAACAGAAAATTCAGCATGGCCAGCGCCACATACGGCGCCTGCTTGCCCAACAGGAATTCCAGCCGGGTTACGGGCGTGACGTACAGGTTGATGATCGATCCCAGTTCCTTCTCGCGCACGACGGCCAGCGCGGTAAGCATGGCGGGCATCATCAACAGCAATAGCGGAATCACGGCGGGCACCATGGCGGGCAGGCTGCGCACATCGGGGTTGTAGCGAAAGCGCGTTTCAATGGACACGGGTGGCTGCGCGCTGACGCCCAGCCGTTCCCGCGCCTGCTGCATCAGCCAACCCTGATGCATGCCCTGCACATAGCCGCGGATGGTCTCGGCGCGTTGCGGCATGGCGCCGTCGATCCAGACGCCGATCTGCGCGGTCTTGCCGCGTTGCACATCGCGCGCAAAGCCTTGCGGGATTTCGATCGCCAAAGACAATTCGCCGCTGCGCATGCGCGCGTCCATCTCGTTGTAATCCGTGATGGGCGGCTGTTCGATGAAGTAGCGCGAACCCGACAGGTTCAGGCTGTAGTTGTGGCTCAGGCTGGTCTGGTCGCGGTCCATGACGGCGTAGCGCAGGTCTTCAACGTCCAGGCTGATGCCGTAGCCCATCACGAACATCAGCAGCAGCGAGCCGGCCAGCGCCAAGGTAGCGCGCACCGGATCGCGCCGCAGCTCCAGCGTTTCGCGCCACATATAGCTCAGCGCGCGTTGAAGGCTGAAGCCGGAGTGGGAGGGTTCGGGTGAGGCGAGCGCAGGGGCGGGCGTGGGTTTCGATTCGGATTTCGATTCGGGCTTGGACTCAGCACTGCTCTCGGCAGGCGCCGCCGCCGTCCCCGCGCCCGCATCGATCAAATAAGCGATGAACGCCGCTTCCAGCGTCTCCACGCCGCGCATCTTCGTGATCTCGTCCGGCGCCGCGCTGACCAGCACCTTGCCCGCATGCATCAACGAAATGCGGTCGCAACGCTGCGCTTCGTTCATGAAGTGCGTCGAGATAAAGATGGTGACCTGGTCCTGTCGCGCCAACGCGATCAGCAGACGCCAGAAGGCATCGCGCGCCACCGGGTCCACACCCGAGGTGGGTTCGTCCAGGATCAGCAGTTCGGGCTTGTGCACCATGGCCACGGCCAGCGACAGCCGTTGGCGCACGCCCATGGGCAGGTTTTCAGGCAGCGTATCCAGCACATCGGCCAGTTCAAAGCGCGCCACCATGTCGTTCACGCGGGCGTCGATATCGGCCTCGGGGACATGGAACAGGCGCGCATGCAGCACCAGGTTCTGCCTGACGGTCAGTTCGCCGTATAGCGAGAAGGCCTGCGACATATAGCCCACGCGCCGGCGCGTATCGATGTTGCGCGGGTCCACTTCCTGGCCGAACAGCCAGGCGCGCCCTTCGCTGGCGGGCAGCAAGCCCGTCAACATCTTCATGGTGGTGGACTTGCCGCAGCCGTTGGATCCCAGAAAGCCGAAGATCTCGCCCCGGCGGATGCGGAAATTCACGTGGTCCACCGCAACAAAATCGCCAAAGCGCATGGTGAGGTCGCGCGCTTCGATGGCGATGTCGCCATCGTCGGCATTGGCCAGCGGCACGATGCGCACGGGTTCATGGCCGCGGCGCTTGGCTTCGGGCAGCAGCGCGATGAAGGCGTCTTCCAGCGTGTGGGCGCCGGTGCGCTGCATCAGTTCGGCGGGCGTGCCGGTGGCCAGCACGCGGCCGTCGTCCATGGCGATCAGCCAGTCAAAGCGCTGCGCTTCGTCCATGTAGGCCGTGGCCACGATGACGCTCATGCCGGGGCGCGCGTGGCGGATCTCGTTGATCAGGTCCCAGAATTGCGCGCGTGCCAGCGGGTCGACACCGGTGGTGGGTTCGTCAAGAATCAGCAGGTCGGGGTCGTGGATCAGCGCGCAGCACAGCCCCAGCTTTTGCTTCATGCCGCCCGATAGTTTGCCCGCCGGCCGCGACAGGAACGCGGACATGCCCGTGCTGCGCGTCAGGCTGTCGATGCGGCGGCGTCGCTCGGCCGCATCGTGGCCGAACTGGCGGCCGAAGAATTGCAGGTTTTCTTCGACCGATAGCGTGGGGTACAGATTCTTGCCCAGCCCTTGCGGCATGTAGGCGATGCGCGGGCACACGTCGTCGCGGTGATGCGCGTTCGACATGTCGCCGCCCAGCGCCTCAACACGGCCCGCCTGCACCGCACGCGCACCGGCGATCAACGCCAGCAGGCTGGACTTGCCCACGCCGTCGGGGCCGATCAGCCCCACCATGCGGCCCGCCGGAATGTCCAGCGTGATGCCGTCCAGCGCCACCGTGTCGCCATAGCGCAGGCGCACGTCCGATAGCGTGACGACAGCAGCAGGGGCGGCGGCGGTGTTCATCAGGGCACTTTCACTTCAAGCTGGGCGGGCCAGGCGGCATCCGCATCCAGTTTCAACCAGGCCACTCCCGGCAAGCCGGTCTTGACCTGCTTCAGATGCTGTTGCAGCAGCGCAGGGCTGATCTGCGCCTTGACGCGGAACATCAGCTTTTGCCGCTCGCTGGCCGTTTCGACCGTCTTGGGCGTGAACTGCGCGGTGCTGGCCACGAACGAGACCTTGGCCGGAATAACGTACTGCGGCGCCGCGTCCAGGATGATGCGCACGTCCTGGCCCAGCGCCACGCGGCCGGCCGCCTGTTCGGGCAGGAAGAACGTCATGTAGACGTCGGCCAGGTCCACCATGTTCAAGACCTTGCCGCCCGCGCCCAGCACTTCGCCCGGCTGCGCCACGCGGTACTGCACGCGGCCGTCGCGCGGGGCGCGCAATTCGCTGTCGGCAATGTCGGCATCGATGCGCGCGATGGTGGCCTGTGCGGCGGTGATGGCCGATTGCGCGCCCACTTGCGCGGCGCGCGCGGCATCGATGGCAGCGGCCGCTGCGGTGACCTGCGCGCGTGCTGCCTGCGCGGCGGCCTGCGCACTGCGATAGCGGGCGCGGTCGTCATCCAGTTCCTGGATGGATGACGCCCCTTCCTTGGACAAGGTTTCCGAACGGGCCAGACGCCGGCGGGCCGCGTCGGCTTCGCTGTCGCGTTGCACGACGACCGCATCAAAGGCCAGCTTGTCGCTTTCCCGCTGCGCGACTTGCGCGGCAGCGCTGGCGGCGCTGTTGATGGCCTGCTGATGCTGCGCGCGCGCTTCTTCGCGCTGCGCGTTCAGCGTATCGATCTGCATGCGCGCCAGCACCTGGCCGGCCTGGACGAAATCCCCTTCGATGACCAGCACGTCGGCGACGCGGCCGGCAAGCTTGGTGGCGACGTCGATCTCGGTGGCTTCGATGCGGCCGTTTCCGCTGATGAAGCCTTCGCCCGGGCCGTTGTCGGCCAGCAGACGCCAGCCGCCATACGCCGCGGCGGCGACGGCCAGCACGATCAGGGCAGGTATCCATTTACGGGTGGGCAGGCGCATGGTGAGGGTCCTTGGTTTATTCGGCGGCAACGGGAGCGGGCGTGGTATCCACCTGCGATCCGCCTCCCAGCGCGGCATACAGCGCGACGCGGCTGGACAGCAAGGCGCGGCGCGTCTGCACCAATGTCTGCTGCGCGGCGAGCAGGTCGCGCTGCGCGTCCAGCACTTCCAGGTACGGCGATGCGCCGTGGTCGTAACGCAGCTGCGCGAGGCGGGCGCGTTCGGTCTGTGCGGCAAGCGTCGCGCGCAGCACCTCGACTTGCTCGGCCAGCCAGTGCTGGGCGGACAGCGCGTCGGATACATCGCGAAAGGCGTTCTGGATGCTTTTCTCGTAGCTGGCCACGGCCTGATCGCGGCGGACGTTCGCCAGGTCCAGCGCGGATTGACGGCGGCCAGCATCGAAGATCGGAAGGTTGATGCTGGGCGCGAAATTCCACGCGCGGCTGCCGCTGTCGAAAAGACCGTTGAGCTCGGCGCTGGCGGTGCCGAACGCGCCCGTCAACGTGATGCTGGGCAGGAACGCGGCGCGCGCGGCGCCGATGTTGGCGTTGGCGGCCAGCAGCTGATGTTCGGCCGCGACGATGTCGGGTCGGTTCACCAGCAGGTCGGACGGCAGCCCGGCCGGCAAGCCGCGCATGACGGCGTTGTCGTCCAGCCGCGCGACGGTTGCAGGCAGATTCAGCGGCGCGCCCACCAGCAGTTCCAGCGCGTGGGCCTGGGCCGCGCGCGTCTGTTCCAGATCGGCGCCCAGCGCGCGCGCTTGTTGCCACAAGGTTTCGACCTGCGTCAGATCCAGTTTGGAGATCGCGCCCACGTCGTAGCGGCGTTGAAAGATGCGCAACGATTCCGCGCGCGTCGCGATGGTCTGGCGGGTAAGCGCCAGCCGTTCGTCCAGTTCGCGCAGCGTCAGATAACTATTGGCCACCTGCGAAACCAGGCTGAGCGTGGCGGCCTGGGCGGCGGCGTCTGAGGCCAGGTAGGTTTGCAGCGCCGCGTCCTTCAGGCTGCGCACACGGCCCCAGAAGTCCAGTTCCCACGTTGCCATGCCCAGGCCCACCTGATATTGGCTGCTGGTCTGAGGCTGGCCCGTCAGGTTCAAGTCCCCCGGC
>CAJYKY010000180.1 GCA_913775005.1 uncultured Achromobacter sp. | reverse complement strand
CGTTCGATCTTGTCGGCGGCCACGCCCTGGAACTTCAAGCCCAGCGCCACGTTCTTGCGCACGCTGAACCACGGCAGCAGCGTGTCTTTCTGAAAGATGTAGCCCAGCGCCGGCGGCACCTGCCCGTCCACCAAGTGGCCATCCACGCGGATGGCGCCCGTGGTGGGCGGCAGAAAGCCGGCAATCATGTTCAGCAGCGTGCTCTTGCCGCAACCCGATGGGCCGACGATCGATACGAATTCCCCCGCTTCGATTGTCAGGCTGACCTCACCCACCGCATGCGTCGTGCCCTGGCGCGTCTGATACGCCTTGCCCACCTTGTCCAGCGTGATCATCAAAGGCCCCGGGCTTTGCGCACGAAGCTCATGTCCACGCATTTGGCATAGGGCACGGTCTTGATTTCTTCGTTCGAGAACTGGCGGCCGTCGCCCATGATGGCCGTCATGCGGTTGTAGGCGTCTTCGGTGATGATGTTGTCTTTCAGGAACACCGTTTCCTTGTAGACGCCCAGCGTTTTTTCGATGGCCGCGCGGGGGAAGGCGCTCAGGTAGTCGTCGTAGATCACGTCGGTGATACCCGCCGCGCTGTTGGCGGTGATGAAGTCCTGCGCCTTGACCATGGCCGTCACGAACGCCTGCACGACTTCAGGGCGCTTCTGGATGGTGTCTTGCAGCGTCAACGCGGCGATGCCGGGCACGTCGCCGCCCATGAATTCATTCCACGAGCTTTCGGTGGTGGCATCGAAAATGGGTACGCCCCAGCCTTCCTGGCGGGCCTGTTCCATCATCGACATGGTGGCCATGCTGGCCGAGACCGACCCCGTCTTCAGCGCGCCCAGCATCGTGGCCAGGTCGCCCAGCGGACGGATGTCGACCTTGTCGGCCACGCCGGCCTTCTGCATCAGGTACAGCGCCATCAGCCACGTGCTGGACTGCGGCTGCGTGGCGCCCACGCGCTTGCCGGCCAGGTCTTTCAGGGATTTGATCTTGCCGCTGTCGAAGTCTTCGCGGCGCACGATGACGTTGGCGTAGGTGAGCTTGCGGTCAAAGCCGAACACCAGCGTGGCGGGCTTGCCGGCGATGGTCAGCGCGGGGGCGGCGGTGGCCGCTGTGGCGCCGAACGCGATCTGGCCGGCCGCCAGCAATTGGTTGGTGCGTGGGCCGCTTTGCGAATTCAGGTATTCGACGTCCAGGCCGCCTTCACCGAAATAGCCTTTCTTCAGCGCCACATAGCCGGCCGCGAAGAAGGGGTCGATGCTGCCTTGTCCATAAACGATCTTGCCCAATTTGGGCTGGGCAAATGCCACGCGCCCGTTCAGCAGACTGACGCCGGCCAGGGCGCCGGCGGCCGCCAGCACGCGGCGGCGGGTGGTGAAATCGGGGCGGTGAGTCATGTCATCCTCGAAGTTGGTTTGGTTGCAGCTGTTTGGCGACAACAATACCCCAGCGTGTGCCGTCCAACAATGGCAAACGCCCGGGCTGGCCGGGCGTCGGGTGGGCGATGCGTAAGGGGGGGAGGCGTTTGCCTCCCCGCTTACGCGGCGGTTTTCTTCGGAGCGGCCTTCTTGACGGCCTTTTTGACGGCGGTCTTGGTGGCAGTCTTTGTGGCGGTCTTCTTCACCGCTGCCTTTTTGGCGGGCGCCTTCTTTGCGGCCGTCTTGGTGGCTGTTTTGGCGGCGGTCTTAGTGGCCGTCTTGGCCCCCGCCCGGCCCGGCTTTTCAGGACGCGGCTCGAATTCGAACCCGATCTTGCCATCCGGCTGACGCACCAGGAACGCCTTGAACTTGCGGTTGGTCCGGCTGGACACAAAGCCTTCCAGCAGGTCCGTGCGGCCGTTCGTCAGCAGCTTGCCCATCTGTTCGGCCGAGATCTCCTGTTGCAGGATGACCTTGCCCGAGCGGAAGTCGCAGCTCTTTTCGGGGCCGACGGACTTCTCGCAGACGTAGCTCATGCCGTGTTCGAACACGCGCGACTGGCACTTCGGGCACGAGCCGACGGGCGTGTGGCCGGAGAAGTCCACGGCTTCGGTATCGTCTTCGTCGTTCTGGCCGAAGTCGAATTCCAGCTTGTATTCATCGCTGATGCGCAAGATGGCGGCAAACGGGCGGCCCATTTTGCTGATGAAGCCTTGCAGCGGACCGATCTCGCGCTTGGCCAGCAGTTCTTCGACTTCCGGCAGTTCGAACGTGCGTCCGCCCGGGTGCTTGCCAATGGAAAAGTCGCAAGCGGTGCAGGCGTAGCGGCGATAGTTTTCCTTCACGACGGCGCCGCACTTGGGGCACGGCGTCTGCAAGGTGGCGTAGTCGCCCGGCACCGTGTCGCGCTCGTATTCCTTGGCGCGCTTGACGATCACCTGCGTCATCTGCGCGATTTCGCGCATGAAGGCTTCGCGGCCCAGGCCGCCCTGCTCGATCTGCTTGAGCTTGTGCTCCCATTCGCCCGTGAGTTCCGGCGACGTGAGTTCGGTGACGTCCAGGCCCGACAGCAGCGTCATCAGCTGACGCGCCTTGGCGGTCGGCACCAGGTCGCGGCCTTCGCGGCGCAGGTAGACCTCGTTGAGCAGGCCTTCGATGATGGCTGCGCGCGTGGCCGGCGTGCCCAGGCCGCGCTCGGACATGGCTTCGCGCAGTTCTTCGTCGTCGACTAGCTTGCCGGCGCCTTCCATGGCGGACAGCAGCGTGCCTTCGTTAAAGCGCGCGGGCGGCTTGGTCGACAGGCCAACGGCTTCCACGTCCTCGGTGCGCACGGTTTCGCCGTCCGCCACGGGCACGAGGTTGGCGTCTTCGCCCTGGGCTTCCTTGCCGTACACGGCCAGCCACCCCGGGCTGACCAGCACCTTGCCGTCGGTGCGGAAGCGATGCCCCTGCACTTCGGTCATGCGAGTCGTGACGCGATATTCGGCCGGCGGGAAGAACACGGCCAAAAAGCGCTTGAGCACCAGGTCGTACAGCTTGGCCTCGGCTTCGCTCAGGTCATGCGGGATTTGCAGCGTGGGAATGATGGCAAAGTGATCCGACACCTTCTTGTTATCGAAGATGCGGCGGTTCGGTTTCACCCATTGCTGGTTGACGACGGTGTCGGCATGGCGCGCCAGGCCGCCCACGGCGTTCGAGCCGCCCTTGGCCAGCGCGCGCATGGTTTCCTGCACCGTGGTGATGTAGTCCTCGGGCAGATAGCGGGAATCGGTACGCGGATAGGTCAGCGCCTTGTGTCGTTCGTACAGCGTCTGCGCCAGCGCCAGCGTGGTCTTGGCCGAAAAGCCGAAGCGGCCGTTGGCTTCGCGTTGCAGCGAGGTCAGGTCATACAGGGCCGGCGACATCTGGGTCGACGGCTTGGATTCTTCGGTGACATTGCCCGGCTGGTCGCGGCAGGCGGCCACCACGCTCTGGGCGGCGGCGGCCGACCACAGGCGCGATTCGCGCTTTTCCGGGTCGCGGTCGTCTTTCTTGAATTGCGGATCGATCCAGCGGCCTTCATACAGGCCGGCGGCCGCGATGAAGGTGGCGCGCACTTCCCAGTAGTCACGCGGCACGAAGCGGCGGATGCGTTCTTCGCGCTCGGCCACGATGGCCAGCGTGGGCGTCTGTACGCGGCCGACCGGCGTCTTGAAGAAGCCGCCGTCCTTGCTGTTGAAGGCGGTCATGGCGCGCGTGCCGTTGATGCCGACCAGCCAGTCGGCCTCGGCGCGCGAGCGCGCGGCGGCTTCCAGCGGTTTCAACTGCGAATCGTCGCGCAAGTTAGCGAAGGCTTCGCGGATGGCGGCCTGCGTCATCGACTGCAACCAGAGGCGCTGAATGGGCTTTTTCACCCCGGCGTACTGAATGATGTAGCGGAAGATCAGTTCGCCTTCGCGTCCCGCGTCACAGGCGTTGATGATGGCGTCCACATCCTTGCGCTTGGCCAGGCGGACCAGCAGCTTCAGGCGTTCGGCGGATTTCTTGTCGGTGGGGCCCAGTTCGAATTCAGGCGGAATCACGGGCAGGTGCGTGAAGCTCCACTTTCCCTTGACCGGATCGTTGGGCGCGACCAAGCTCAGCAAATGGCCAATGCTGGACGCAAGGACGTAACGTTCGCTTTCAAAATAGTCGCCCTCGCGCGCGAAGCCTCCCAAGGCGCGTGATATATCAAGGGCCACCGAGGGCTTCTCGGCAATAATCAGCGTTTTATTCATGTGTATCCAGTGGCGGTAGTCCCGCCTTAGTAGCGCGGATAATAAGATCGGAGATTCGCCAGATGCAAGTCGGCACTGAAAGACAAGCGGGATCCGAACTGCACGCTTGGCGTCAATTCCTGGCGCGAAGCACCCTTTGGCTAGGCGTTTTGCTGCTGGGCAGCGCCGCGATTTGCTGGGTCGCCGCCAACTGGCAAGACATGACAAAAGTGCAACGCTTCGCCGGCACCGAGGGCTTGCTGGCGGTTGTTGCGCTGGCCGCCGCCTGGGTCGGACTACGGTTGCGCGGCACGCCCGGCGTGCGGCGCAGCATCCCCGGTGCGTTGCTGGCCTTGGCCGGTCTGTTGCTGGGCGCCCTGCTCGCGCTATTAGGCCAAACTTACCAGACTGGCGCCGATACCTGGGAATTGTTCGCCTGGTGGGCGGTGCTGCTGCTGCCCTGGGCACTGGCGTCGGCCAGTCAGGCGGTGTGGCTGTTGTGGGCGCTGGTCTTGAATGTGGCGGCAGCGCTGTGGCTGGGTGAACGCATGTTCACATGGTTGGCCATCATGGGCGGCGCGGGCGTGCCCAGCCTGATCATCGCGGCCCTGAACCTGACATTATTGCTAGGCTGGGAGCTCGCCGCGCGCCGCTGGCGAGCCAGCACGCTGATCGGGCCTCGCGTCCTGGCGGCCATCGCCATCACCGTGCTGGTGCTGGCGCTGATGTTCGGCGACATCATCATGAGCAGCATGAATGCCTCCAGCGGTGTTGCCTGGGCGGCCATGACGGTGGGGCTGGGTCTGTACTATCAGCGGGGCCGGCGCGACCTGGTCATCCTGGCGATGTTGGCCGCTGGCGTTATCTGCGTGTCGCTGCGCGTGGTGGGCGAATGGTTGTTGCGCCTGGAGCCCGGCGTCTGGGCTGCGCTGCCGCTGGCCGCCTTGCTGATGGCGGAAGCCGTGTTGGCGGCGCGCTGGCTGCGTCGCCTGGCCGCTGAACCGCAAGCCGTGGTGGCGCCCGCGGATGCAGAACCGGCCGCGGCATCCGCCGGCAATGCCGTCGAGCCGGCCGATTCTTCCACCCCCGTTGCGCAATTGGCCCCTGCGGCCACGCCGCAGGCTGAACCGCCCTGGTATGTGCAGTGTCTGCTGGGCCTGAGCGCGTGGCTGGCGACGCTGCTGTTATTGGTGTTTGTCGCCTTTTCCGGTTTCGTCACGTCCGAAGAAGGGGCGCTGGTCGCCGGGCTGGCGCTGTGCGCCGCCGGCGTGGCGGTGCTGCGCAGTGACGCCGGACCGTTCTGGCGGCAGTGCGGCACGGCCATGGCGTTCACGGGTCAGATCCTGCTGATCTACGGCCTGTCCAGCTCCACCTCATTTACCAGTGCGTGCTTCTTCGTGCTGCTGATGGCCGCGGCCATCTACGCGCTGGGACCCGATGTGATCCTGCGTTTCCTGTCCGGTCTGTTGATCGCGGCGGCGGGCGCCGCACTGATCTGGCGCGGCCTGGCGCCTGAACTGATGCGTGACGACCTGCTGGACGCCTGGCTGTACTTCGACCCCGATCGTGCCGGCTTTGTATGGTTGCCGATTGCGGTGATCGGCGCCTGGGCTACGGCCGTCATCCTGACCTGGAGCCACCGTGTGGGCGGCAAGCGCGGCCAGGCGCTGCAACCCTTGGCGTGGGCGTTGCTGCTTTCCGTGCAGGGCATGGTGTGGTTGGCAGGCGGCATCTCGGCCCAGCATCTGCCCGCCATGTGGCAGGCCAATGTGCAAGGGACGCTGCTGGTCGTGGCGGGCGCGCTGCTGCCGGCCGCCTCGGCGATGGCCGTGCTGTGGCCGCGCCGCCATGTATTGACGGCTGGCGTCGTCTGGGGCGTGCCGCTGGCGCTGTTGGTATTGGCCCTGTTCTGGCTGCCCAGCCCCGGCGTGGGCTTTGCGCTCGCTTGGTTGCTGCTGGGCTTTGGTTTGAATCAGC
>CAJYKY010000179.1 GCA_913775005.1 uncultured Achromobacter sp. | reverse complement strand
CACCATCAGCGGCGTCAGGTGCGCATGCGGGTCCAGTTCCGCGCCGACGGTCACGCTGGGGCCGACCAGTTCGCGGACACGGGCCAGGATGTCGCCTTCGCAATCGTCATAGCCATCGGCAACCATCGCGCCATGCAAGCCGAGCAGCACCATGTCCACCGGCAGCGCCGCACGCAGGTCGGCCAGGATCTGGTCGCGCAAGGTTTCATAGGCAGCACGCGTGGTGATGCCGCCGGGCTGTGCCGATGCCACCAGGCCTTCGGCCAAGGTCCAGCCGGCTTCGCGGCCTTGCTGGCGCACCACGTACAACGGCGCGCCGGCGAAGGTGACGGAATCGGGGTGGGTGCCCGCCGGGTAGTAGTCGCGCTCTTGAAAGGCGGCAAGGCTGGTGGGCATGGGCGCGAAGGTGTTGGTCTCGGTGCCCAGACCGGCGCAAAACACCTTCATGGCTGCACTCCCGGACCGGCTGGCGCAAGCACCGCGACAAACGCGGCGTTCCGGTAAGACGTCATCGATTTCCCCTTGTATCAGCCGGATATCCGTCATCGCTGGCCCTGGCGGGGCATGCGCTGCGTTCCGTAAGCCGGATCATCGACGGCGCACAAGCGCGGCACAAATAGCTAACGTGCGCCTATGGATAACCCAAGGTTATGGTGTGCGCGTTTTTCACGGAAAAAGCCGGGGTAAACGCGTTGATAAGCCTATTCGCTAGGGAAAACGATAGGGCGATGATGGCGGCGTGCACACATATCGCAAGGTTATGGATAGCCCATGATTTGTCATTTGCCCGGCCCTATTGCCCGGCTCAGAATCGTGCCCTACCTGAACCTACGAGGCGAGTCATGCGGGTATGCGTAATTGGGGCGGGCGTGGTCGGCGTGACGACTGCGTACCTGTTGTCGCGGGCGGGGCACGAGGTGGCGCTCGTTGATGAACAGGCGCAGCCGGCGCTGGGCAGCAGCTTCGCCAATGGCGGGCAGCTGAGCTACAGCTATGTCGCGCCGCTGGCCGGCCCGGGCGCATTGGCCGACATGCCTGGGTGGCTGTTCCGGCGCGATTCGCCGCTGCGTCTACGCTATCGCATGGACCCATCGCAATGGCTGTGGCTGGCGGGTTTTCTGCGTGCGTGCCGCGCGTCGGTATCGCGGGCATCCACGGCGGAACTGCTATCGCTGTCTTATCTCAGCCGCGACACCTTGCATGGCATGCTGGCCGACGCCCCCATGGACTTCGGCCTGTCGCGCACCGGCAAGCTCATCGTCTACCGCAACCCCGCGCAACTGGAAAAAGCCGCCGCGCTGGTGCGCTATCAAGCCGCGCATGGCACCGACCAGCGCGTGCTGTCGCGAGATGAAACGTTGGCGGCCGAGCCCGCGCTGGCCGGCATGGGCACGCGCATCGCAGGGGCCGTGTACACCCCCAGCGAAGAAACGGCCGACTGCCATCGCTTTACCGACACGCTGTTTCACCGGCTGCGCCGCGCCGCGAATGTGACGGTGCATATGGACACCCGCGTGCAGCGTTTGCGCCGGGAACGCGGCCGTATCGTTGCCGCGCAAACGCCAGCGGGTGACGTGCAGGCGGACGCATTCGTTGTCGCTTCGGGGATTGGCAGCCGCACGTTGCTGGCGCCATTGGGCCAGCGCGCGCCGCTGTATCCGCTGAAGGGCTACAGCCTCAGCGTGCCGATCAGCGCCGACACGAAAGACGTGCCGTCGATCAGCGTCACTGACTACGAACGCCGCATCGTTTACGCGCGACTGGGCAATGTGCTGCGCATTGCCGCCATGGTGGACATCGGCGCGCGGCATGCCGACGTGGACGCATCGCGGCTGGCCACGCTGCGGCGTCAGGTCAGCGAGGCCTTTCCTCGGCTGGATCTGGCGGGCGCGCAGGCGTGGGCGGGCTTGCGTCCTGCCACGCCCACCAGCAAGCCCTTGATCGGCAACAGCCGCGCCGCCAGCAACCTGTGGCTGAACATCGGGCAGGGCGCGCTGGGCTTCACGCTGGCCTGCGGCAGCGCCGCCTTGCTGACCGCGCAGATGAACGGCGACGCCCTGCCCATTGACGCCGCGCCGTTCCAACCCTAGCCAGACATCGCGCGCGCGTGCCGGAAGGCACGCGCGCGGGCTCACTCCCGGAGTCGTCTTATGCGTATCTTCACCGCCGCCCTTGCCACCGAGACCAACACGTTTTCGCCCTTGCCCACTGGCATGGCGGCGTTCACGTCGCGCGAATATTTCCCGGCGGGCACTCATCCTGATTACATGACCTTCTACGCCGGGCCGCTGTGGGTCGCGCGTGAACGCGCGGCCGCCATGGGCTGGACGGTGATCGAAGGGCTGGTCGCATCCGCACAGCCTGGCGGCACCACCACGCGCGCCGCCTACGAGACGCTGCGCGATGAATTGCTTGCCGACCTGCGCGCCGCGCTGCCGGTGGACATGGTGCTGCTGGGCCTGCATGGCGCGATGGTGGCCGACGGCTATGACGACTGCGAAGGCGACCTGCTGGCCCGCGTGCGTGACATCGTGGGGCCGAATGTGACGATCGGCGCTGAGCTCGATCCGCATGCGCACCTGACGCCGCTGATGGTGCAGTCCGCCACCGTGCTGGTGCTGTTCAAGGAATATCCGCACGTCGATGTCTACGAACGCGCCTGCGAGCTGGTCGACCTGTGCCATGCCGCGCAGCAAGGCCGCCAGCATCCGGTGCCGGCGCTGGTCGATTGCGACATGGTGGTGCCCATGCACACCACCCGCGAACCTGCGCGCGGGTTCGTCAGCCGGATGGAGGCGCTGGAAGGCCGCGACGGGATCCTGTCGGTGTCGGCCGCGCAAGGTTTCGCGACGGGCGATGTGCCGGAGATGGGCACCAAGGTTTTGGTTTATGCAGATGGCGACGCCGCCGCCGCGCAAACGCTGGCGCGCACGTTGGCCGATGAACTCATCGCCATGCGCGAGCAGCTGATGGTGCCGTACCGCAGCGTGGACGAGGCGCTGGACGAAGCCTTGGCGGTAAACGGCGGCCCGGTCGTGCTGGCCGACCGCTCGGACAACCCCGGCAGCGGCGCAGCCGGCGACTCCACCTACCTGCTAGCGCGCATGCGTGAACGCGGCATCCGCAAGGCGGCGCTGGGGCCGATGTGGGACCCGGTCGCCGCTCGCATCGCGTTCGATGCGGGCGTGGGCGCCGAACTGGACTTACGTATCGGCGGCAAAGTCGGCCCGCTGTCCGGCAAGCCTGTCGACGCCCGCTGCCGCGTCGTCGCCACGCACGCCGACATGACGATGACCGGCAATTCCAATACGCGCATCGCGCTGGGAGACTGCGCGCTGGTCGATGTGGATGGCATCCTGGTGGTGCTGGTATCGCTGCGCACGCAGGCCTATCACACGGATCTGTTCACGCAACTGGGTTGCGACCTGACGGCGCAGCGCCTCATCGTGGTGAAGTCGGCGCATCACTTCTACGCGCGGTATGCGCCGCTGGCGCGGGCGGTGGTGTACGTCGCCGCCCCCGGCTCGGCCAGCCCCGACTGGCGCAGCCTGCCGTACCGCAAGATCAGGTTGCCGAAGTGGCCGATCGCGTGAGGGCAGGCCAGGCGGGGCGGGGATAGGCCGGGCCGCGTTAGGCCGGGCCGCGTTAGGCCGGGCCGCGTCAGGCCGGGCCGCGTCAGACCGGGCCGGGCCGGGCCGGGCCGGGACCGCGCCCGGCCGCCTGACCTGCGCCTGCGCCGCTAATCCATTGGTATTAAAGGCGTCACGGATTCACCATTCCGTGACGCCGATGGCATACAGTGCTTCATCATGTACCGATTCCGCAAAGGAACCGATCCGCCATGAATGAAGCCCCCACCCCGCCCAACGCCGCCGGACGCCTCATCGCCGCCGCCCTGCTAACCGGCCTTGCCGCCGGCCTGGGCGGCATGCTGCTGGGCATGTTGCTGCACGCGGTGCAGCATCTGGCGTATGGCTACAGCCTGGGGCAGATCATCAGCGGCGAATCGTTTCTGGAAGGCGTAGAGGCCGCCAGCGCCGAGCGGCGGCTGGCGGTGCCGGTGGTGTGCGGGTTTATCGCGGGCGGCGGATGGTGGCTGATCTACCGCTACGGCCAGCCTTTGGTCAGCGTGAAGCAAGCGGTACAGGACCCCGTCACGCGGATGCCGGCCGTCACCACCACGGCGCACTCGGCCTTGCAGATCATCACCGTGGCGCTGGGTTCGCCGCTAGGCCGGGAAGTGGCGCCGCGGGAAGTGGGTGCGCTCATCGCCAGCCGCTTGTCCTTGCGGCTTGGGCTTGCGCCCGAGCAGCACCGGCTGATCGTCGCTTGTGGCGCGGGCGCGGGGCTGGCGGCGGTGTACAACGTGCCGCTGGGTGCGGCGCTGTTCGTGCTGGAGGTGCTGCTGGGCACCTTCGCCTGGCCCGCCGCCGCCGTGGCGCTGGCCGCCTGCTGCATCGGCGCGGTGGTGGCCTGGCTGGGCCTGGGCAACGCCATCCAGTATTCCGTTCCCGCCATGTCCGTCAGCGCCAGTCTGATTGTCTGGGCGGTGGTGACGGGGCCGCTCTTTGGCTGCGCGGCGTATGCGTTTGTCCGGCTGACCACCGCAGCCCGTGAGCGCGCCGCGCGCGGCTGGCAGTTGCCCGTGGCGGCGGTGCTGAACTTCACGATCGTCGGCCTGCTGGCCATGTACCTGCCGGCATTGCTGGGCAACGGCAAGGGGCCGGCGCAGCTGGGCTTTAACAACGAGCTGACGGTCGGCATCGCCGCCCTGTTGCTGGTGCTGAAGGTAGCCATCACCAGCAGTTCGCTGCGCGCAGGCGCCTCGGGCGGACTGCTGACGCCGGGCATCGCCATCGGCGCGCTGCTGGCCATCGTGCTGGGCGGTGTGTGGAGCCTGATCTGGCCCGACGCCCCGCCGGGCGCCTATGCCGTCATCGGCGCCGCCGCCTTCCTGGCCGCGTCCATGAGCATGCCGCTGACAGCCATTGTGCTAATCATGGAATTCACGCGCGTGGATCAGGGTTTTTTGGTGCCGATCATCCTGGCTGTGGCAGGCTCTGCCACAGCCCATCATTTTTGCGGCGCAATCGCCGCCCGCGCGGGTCGTCAGCCCGTGCGCTACGCGCCGCCAGCAACACATCCAGATTGAGATCTCCCATGAAGTCACGCAACCTTACCGGCATCCAACGCTACGACGCCCCTGCGGGCGGCTGGGGCGCACTCAAGGCCACTGCGCAAGCCGTCGCCGACCAGATGCGCATTGCCGAAGCGCCCGTGCTGCTGCTGCGCACCAACAAGCCCGACGGCTTTGACTGCCCCGGCTGCGCATGGCCCGACAAGGCCCACACGTCCACGTTCCAGTTTTGCGAAAACGGCGCCAAGGCGGTGACGTGGGAAGCCACCAAGAAACGCGTCACGCCCGACTTCTTCGCCGCGCATACCGTCACCGAACTGCTGACCTGGTCGGACCACGACCTGGAAGACGCCGGCCGCCTCACACACCCGATGGCGTACGACGCCACCACCGACACCTACCAGCCCATCGAGTGGGATGCCGCGTTCGCCCGCATCGGCGCCACGCTGTCGAGCCTGCCGGACCCCGACATGGTGGAGTTCTACACGTCGGGCCGCGCATCGAACGAGGCCGCATTCCTGTTCAGCGCATTCGCGCGCGAACTGGGCACCAACAACTTCCCCGACTGCTCGAACATGTGCCACGAGGCCACCAGCGTCGGCCTGCCCAAGACCATCGGCATCGGCAAGGGCACGGTGTCGCTGGATGACTTCGACACCTGTGACCTCATCATCTCGATGGGCCACAACCCCGGCACCAACCACCCGCGCATGATGGGCACGCTGCACGAATGCGCGCGCCGGGGCGTGCCGATCATCGTGTTCAACCCCTTGCGCGAACGTGCGCTGGAACGCTTTGCCGATCCGCAGAACCCCATCGAAATGGGCACGCTCGGATCCACCCGCATCGCCTCGACGTACTACCAGGTGCAGGTCGGCGGCGACGCCGCTGCGCTTAAAGGCATCATGAAGGCGCTGGTGGCCGCTGACCGCCAGACCCCCGGCGTGCTGGACCACGCCTTCATCGCCGAACACACGAACGGCTTCGACGCCTATGTGCAAGACCTGGACGACACCGCCTGGGCCGACATCGA
>CAJYKY010000178.1 GCA_913775005.1 uncultured Achromobacter sp. | reverse complement strand
CCGCCAGAATACCGTTGTCGACCCCAAGACAGCCGCTGCGCTGGCGCTGGCCGCGCGCGGCCTGGTCACGAGCAGCGACTCGACGGCCTCGGCGCCCACGACGCTGGGCACGACGGCGCGCACCATTCTTGCGCTGCTGGCGCAGTTTCCGGATGCGGCCCCCGCCCTGCAAGGCCGCGCGCCGCTGTGGGGTGGCGCAGCTGACGGGCAGGCGCAGGGCTCGGCCACAGGCCAAGCGCCCGGCCAGGGCGCAGCGCAGACGGCCGGCCAAACGGCTGGCCAAACCGCCAACCCAGCCGCCGGCCAAGCCGCTGGCCAAACACCGGCTCAAGCAGGCACCGCGCCCAATCCCGCCGCGGCCACAACGGCCCCCGCCCCATCGGCCACCGCCCAGTCCGCAGGCGACGCCGCCCGGCTCGCGCGCGCGGCCGATGCGCTGGGTGCCCGCGGCGCGGACGCCGCCACGCACGCCTCGCTGGCAGGCGCCGGCCCGTCCGCCCGGGCGTTGGGGCAGGCGTTGCGCCAGGCCTTGCATAGCAGCGGACTGTTTTATGAATCGCACCTGACCGACATGGTGTTTGGCAGGACCAACCCGTCCACGCTGCGCAACGAACCGCAGGCGAACCTGAGCAAGGAAGCCGCTACGCAGCACGCCGCCACCCGCGCGCGAGCGGATGCCGGCAGCGCCAGCCGCGCAGGGGGCAGCGCCGATGCGCCGGCCGCTACCGGCACGTCCCCGTCGTCCGCGCCTGGCACGCCCGTTGCCGGCATCCACCAGGATCTGACCGTGCTGGTGCGCCAACAGCTGGACGTGCTGGCCAATCAATCGCTGACCTGGCAAGGCGAAGCGTGGCCCGGCACGCCGATGGAATGGGAAGTCGAACGCGACCCTTACGGGGGCGATCCCGATTCCGCCACGCCCACCTGGGCCACACGGCTGAAGCTGGACCTGCCCCGCCTGGGCCTTGTGGACGCCCGGCTGAATCTGGCGGGCGACCAGATCGTGCTGCAACTGGTGGCGCCGCTTGCCGCAGGCGAAATCAATGATGCGTCGGACCAGCTGCGCTCTCGCCTGCTGGCCGCCGGCCTCACGCTCAGCAATCTTGCGGTCAGCGTGACCGATCCGCGCCCCGTCATTCCGAACGATTTCTGATGGCCATCATCCCCTACTCCGAGGACGACGGTCCCAACGCCAATCGCAACGCCGCCGTCGCCATTTCGTATGACGACAAGGACGGCGCGCCCCGCGTCGTCGCCAAAGGCTATGGCCAGCTGGCGGACACCATCGTCCGCGCGGCCGAAGAAAACGGCTTGTATGTGCACGAATCCCGTGAATTGGTCGGCCTGCTCATGCAGGTGGACCTGGACGCACATATTCCCCCCCAACTGTACGTAGCAGTGGCAGAATTGCTGGCCTGGCTGTATCGCCTGGAATCGCGCGAGCTTCCCGACGCCCCGCCACCTGCTTGATCTCTCTATCTAAGGACCACCATTGTGTTGGATGCCAGCGACCCGGAATTCCTGCTGACCCGGCCGGAAGACATGCGCTCAGCCCTGTTTGAACTGACGCACCCCGACAGTCACATCCTTGTACGCGACGCCGCGGACCGCGAGATGGCCGTACTGGTGCTGGGTGCAGACAAGCAGACGCGCCAGTTCTTCTGGCGCCCGCGCGACTATGCCGGCGCCGACTTCGAACAGTCGGACAGCATGGGCCTGCTCAGCGGCACCACATTTCATTTCCATGCCACGGCCTATGGCGGCGTGCAGATCCGCTTTCGCGTGCAGCGCCCCGAAGTGATCCATTTCGACGACGGCAGCGCCGCGCTGATGTCGCCCTTCCCCGACCGCCTTGCCCGCATCCAGCGCCGCAAGATGTTCCGCGCCTCGCTGGCGGCCGCCGCCGGCGTGTGCCAGGCCACCTGGCAACCCCAACCGCGCGAAAAACCTTACCAGTTCACCGTGCGCGACATCTCGGTGGACGGCGTGGGCCTGCGCGTGGCGCTGGCGGTGCCGGTCTTGCCCGAATCAGGCACCGTGATGGAAAACGTGCAACTGGATTTCGGCGACCTGGGCAAGCTCAGCGCCAATCTTGAAGTGCGTAACGTCTACCCGATTTCGGGCCAGCCGATGGTTCAGCCGGGCAACCCCGATGAACCCGCGCCCAAGCATGTATCGCTGACCGGCGAACCGCCGATGAGCCACATGGGGGCCGTGTTTTTGAATCTGGATGCGCGCCAGGAAAACTGGCTGCAAAAAGTGGTGTGGCGCCTTGAGAAAGGCGTGCAGCGCGACTGACCCGCGCCATCACACGGACGCCGCGAAAGCGGCGCAAGCGCAAAGGGCCTTTCTGATGAAAGGCCCTTTTTTACCGCCCGGCGATCAAGCCCGGCCGCAGCATGCGTGAACGCGAGACGCCGGCGTCACACCGCCATCGACGAAATTTCCTTGTAGGCGGCAACGAGCTTGTTGCGAACCTGGACCGCCGTCTGGAAACCCAGGCTGGCTTTTTGCATGTCGATGATCACATCGTTAAGCGAAATATCCGGCGCGCCCATTTCAAAGGCCCGCGCCTGAGCGGCCGACGCGTTCTGCGCCTGCGTCACGCGGCGGATCGAACGCTGCAACTCGGCGGCGAATCCGTCGGGCCGGGCCACCATTTCGCCGGCCGCGAGATTGCCGGTTTCCGCCTTGGTGACGACGGAGCGCATCTGCGCAAGCATGTTTTCGATGCCGGACAAGCCTGATACAGCCATTCCTGATTCCTTGCTAATGGGGCATGACGCCAATGTTGCGCAAAGCGTAACGCCGATCCCGCGCGTTCATAGCCGATAAAAACCGCCAAAAACCCCGACATTTCCTCGAATGCCGACGCGCCCGTCGCACGCCATGGCGATAGCGGCCCGCCGGATGTCGGTAAGCAAGCCGACATAGAAGATAAGTAACGCCAAAAACCGGCTGTTTTCAACGATTGGGATTGTCGACCCAACGGCAATAATCCAGGCTCTCCCCAGACCAGAAGCACGTTGCATGTGTAATCTGCCCTACCCAGACATGAAGTCATTTTCCCTGCTCCGCGTAGCCAGCGGGAGCCGTCGATGAATCAGCAGGCCACTCTGAGCTCATCGCTGCTGGCGAAGTTCCCCGCGTTGGAAAAAGTCCGCGCGCTGCCCAAGCCCGTCCTGTTGGGCGCGGCCGCCGCCGTCATCGCGTTGATCGTCGCCGCAGTGATGTGGAGCAGCGAACCCAAGTACAAGGTGCTGTTCTCGAACCTGGACGACCGCGACGGCGGCGCCATCGTGACAGCGCTGGGCACCATGAACGTGCCCTACCGCTACAACGAAAACGGCACCGCGCTACTGGTTCCGGCCGAACGCGTCTATGACGCCAGGCTGCAACTGGCCTCGCAAGGCTTGCCGCGCGGCGGCTCAGTCGGCTTCGAGCTGATGGACAACGCCCGCTTTGGCGCCAGCCAATTCGCGGAACAGATCAACTATCAGCGCGGTCTGGAAGGCGAGCTGGCACGGTCGATCGAAGCCATGCACACCGTGCAGCACGCCCGCGTGCATCTGGCCATGCCGCGCCAGTCGCTGTTCGTGCGCGAACGCCAGGCGCCGACGGCGTCGGTGCTGCTGAACGTGTATCCCGGCCGCAGCCTGTCCGATTCGCAAGTCTCCGCAATTTCCTGGCTGGTGGCCTCCAGCGTGCCGGAACTGACCGCTGAAAGCGTGTCCATCGTTGACCAGAACGGCCGCCTGTTGTCTGCGCCGCTGGGCGAAGGCCGTGGCATGGACGCTGACCAGATGCGCTTTGTGCGCGAGATGGAACAGCGCACCGTCGAACGCATCCTGACGATTCTGAATCCGCTGGTGGGCCCGGGCAACGTGCACGCCCAAGCCAGCGCCGATGTCGACTTCGCCCGCCGCGAAGAAACCTCTGAAGTCTATCGCCCGAACCAGGAACCCGGTCAGGCCGCCGTGCGCAGCCAGCAGACCAGCGATTCCACGCAGCGCGGCATCAACCCCGCGCAAGGCGTGCCGGGCGCCCTGTCGAACCAGGCGCCTCCGAATGCGCAGGCGCCGGTGACCAATCCGCCCGCGCAGCAACCGCCGCGCCCGGGCCAGCCGCAGCAGCCGGCCAACGC
>CAJYKY010000177.1 GCA_913775005.1 uncultured Achromobacter sp. | reverse complement strand
GATGGCATTGCCTTCCAGACCAACATTCTTGCGCTCAATGCCGCGGTTGAAGCGGCGCGCGCGGGGGAACAGGGGCGCGGGTTTGCGGTGGTGGCAGGTGAAGTGCGGGCCTTGGCGCAGCGCTCGGCCACGGCGGCCAAAGAGATCAAGGACCTGATCGACACCTCGTCGGAGTCGGTCGCCCGAGGCAGCCAGCGGGTCGAGCAGGCCAGCGCCACGATGAGCAGTGTGCTGGAATCCGCCGCCACCAGTGCGCCTTTGATGGGGGAAATTGCCACTGCGTCGGCCGAGCAAAGCGTGGGCATTGAGCAGATCAATCAAACCGTCACGCACATGGACGGCGTCACGCAGCAGAACGCCGCGCTGGTGGAAGAGTTCGCGGCGTCGGCAAACACCTTGCACGAGCAGGCCGACGACCTGGCGCGCGCGGTGTCGGTGTTCAAGCTGTCTGTAGGCGGCTCGACGGCGCCTGTATAGCGCCCATGGCCCGTTGCAGGCGCGAACCGAGCTCGCGGCTGGCCGGCATCATGGGCAGGCGCAGTTCATCGCTGATCAAGCCCTGCAACGCCAGCGCGCGCTTGATCGGCGCGGGATTGGGTTCGGCGAACAGCAGGCGGATCAGGCCGCGCAAGGGCTCGAAGCATTCGCGCGCGGCCTCAATGTGGCCGTCTTGCGCCAACCGCATGATTTCCACATAGCGTTCCGGAAACACGTGCGCTGCGGCCGGGATGGCGCCGCGTCCGCCCGCAATCCAGTGGTCCAGCAGCGACAGGTCATCGCCGCATAGCGCGGTCAGATGGCCGCGCCGATGCAGCGCGGACAGCACGGCCGGATTGCATTCCTTGACCGCGCGGAAGGTGGGCAGCAGTGCCAGCTTTTCCATGGTTTCCACCGTCATGGTGACGCCGGTGCGCTTCGGGATGTTGTACAGAATGATCGGGCGTTCCGTGGCCCAGGCGATCTGCCGGTAATGCCACAGAATGCCCGCCTGCGATGGCCCAAGATAGTACGGGGGCGGCACCAGATAGCCGGCGGGCGCCAGCTTGTCCAGGCGACGGATGGCGGTGGCCACGCCGCGCGTGTCGACGCCGCCAGCGCCAAACACCAGCGGCAGCGCGTTGGGGTCGCTGGCAATGGCCTCGGCCATCTCGATTTTCTCGGGCAGGCTCAGCAGATTGCCTTCCCCCGTGGAGCCGAACAGCACCAGCCCGGCGATGCCGGCGTTGCGGTAGTAACGGGCCAGCGCCTGGGCGGCGTCAAGGTCCACATGGCCGCCGCGCATCGGCGTCACCATGGGCAGCCAGATTCCTTCAAACACGGGCTTTGCAAGCATGTCCATGGCTTACTGCACCGTGATGGCGGGGGCCGGGCGCACGGCGCCGAATTCCGCCTGGGGCAGGCCGCACATGACGGCATGCATCAGGTCGTTCAGTTCGCTGCGTGCGCATTGCAGCTGTAGCGTGCTTTGCGCGTGGGCATGGTCCACCGACAGCAGATAGACGCCGATGCGATCGCCTAGCTCCCGGTGCAGCGCCAGCCGCACTTTCAGCGCGTCCAGCGTGTCGATTCTGACCGTCAGCGCGACCTGTTCGGAAGGCTGCGGCGCCGAAAGGCGGGCGGGGGCGGGGGACACCAGGCGTTCTGTTCGGGGAGTCATGGCGGGGGGGCGGGGCGCAGGCGCCAGGGCGGCGTTACGCGATCCGGTTGGTTGATGACGATTCCACTATAGAAATCACGCCATAAAACCGGTCGATAAAAGCGGGCGCGGCGCGTAAAAAATGCGTCAACACTATGCGTCAACGACATGCGTCAACGCCCCGCCCATCAAAACGTTTTGGTCACGGACAACAGACCCGTCGCGCGGCCCATGTCGCGGCCGCGCGTGTTGGTGTAGACGGCGCGGTCCGCGTTGGTGTCCAGATAGGCCAGCGACACTGACAGCCCTTGCCCGAAATCCTTGGTCAGGCCAAGCTTCCAGTCCGTATAAGACGCGTTATCCACGTTGCGCACGAACTGACGGCCGACGTGCCCGTTGAGCGTCAGGCCCCAGACGCTGGTGTCGATGTTGGCGCTGGCATCCACGTACTGGCTGTACTTGCTGTTGGCAAAGCCGAACAGGTTGGTCAGCGCCACCGAATACTTGAAGAACAGCGGGCCATAACCGATGCCCGCGTATAGCTCGGTGGTGTCGGGGCTGGTATAGCCGGACGGGTAGTCGCCCGGGTAGTAGTACTGCAAGACGCCCAGGTCCAGCGGCACGCCATCGGCGAGGTTGCCCTTGTAGCCGCCGTAGAAATCCATTTCCACCGGGGCCGACACCGCGCTGTTGCTGTCGTTCAACCAGCTGATGCTGGAGTTCCAGTTGCCCAGGTAAAAGCCGCTGGCGTGGGCGAGGTCAAAGCCGCCTTGAATGGCGGGCTGGTTGTTCGACTGCATCAAGCCGCGATAGCGGTACTGGCTGGCCAGCGTGAGGTTGGCGGTCAGCGAGAGGTCAGAGGCAGGGGCGGGGGCGTCGCTGGCTTGGGCGGTGGTGGCCAGCGTCAGCAGCGCAAGCGCGGCGAAAGACGTGCGGAACATGAAGGCTCCTGTTGAAACGGATCACATTGAATGGGATCGCAACAATAGGAGGATCGGCATAAAGCGCGAGACAAGACTTGCGCGGCTGGCATAAAGGTTGCATCAACAAAGGCCGCATCAATAAAGGCCGCATTAATAAAGGCCACATCAATGGGGCATCAATGCATCGTCAATGCCCGCCGCGCTCAGCCCGCGAAGCGGTAGCCCACGCCGATCTCGGTCAACAGAAACACCGGCTGCGCAGGATCGGCTTCCAGCTTCTGGCGCAGGTGGCCCATGTAGATCCGCAAGTAGTGATTGCTCTCCACGTGCGACGGCCCCCATACCTCGCGCAGCAGTTCTCGATGCGTCATGACCTTGCCCCGATGCGCCAGCAGCGCCGCCAGCAGCCGGTATTCCATGGCCGTCAGGTGCACATGCTGGCCTGCGCGTTCCACCACACGCTTGGAGAAGTCCACGCGCACATCGCCGAACAGGATCTCGGCGGCGTTGCCCGCCCCGCCGCGCGCATGCCGTCGCAGCAAGACGCGCAGCCGCGCCAGCAGCTCGCTGACGCCAAAGGGTTTGGTCAGGTAGTCGTCCGCGCCGGCGTCCAGCGCCGCCACCTTGTCGGCTTCTGCGCTGCGCGCCGACAGCACCAGCACCGGCACTTCCGTCCACGCGCGCAGCTCCCGGATGAGCGTCATGCCGTCGTCATCGGGCAGGCCCAGGTCCAGCACGATGGCGTCGGGCTGACGCGTGCCGGCTTCGATCAGACCGCGCTTGACGGTGTCGGCCTCGTGTACCGCGCAGCCTTCGCCTTCCAGCGCCTGGCGGACAAAGCGCCGGATGTTGGCGTCGTCTTCAATGATCAGAACGGTAGGTTGATAGTCGAACATGCAAGGGGGCGTTCAAAGGGGTTCGGGAGGCATCGCGGGTGGCGTGCCCAGCGGCAGGCTGAAAACGAACTGCGCGCCCGAGGCCAGCCCGGGCGTGTGTTCCACCCAGATGCGGCCGTGGTGCGCCGAGATGATGGCGTCGCACACCGCCAGGCCCAGGCCGACGCCGGGCGTGGCGGACTCGCGCTCGCCGCGCGTGAATTTTTCAAAGATGCGGTGTTCGGCGCCTGGCGGCACGCCGGGGCCGTTGTCGCTGACGGCCACGCGCAACGCGTCGTCGTGAACCGCCGCATGGATATGCACGGTGCTGCCCGGCGGCGTGTACTTCGCCGCGTTTTCCAGCAGGTTGCACAGCACGCGTTCGATCAGCACGCCATCGCACTGAACCAGCGGCAGTTGCGACAGCGCCGCCACCGTAACGCGATGCCCGGCCAGCGGTTCGCGCATGGCAGCAAGCGATGCGCCCACCAGTTCTTCAATCGACTGCCATTCCAGACGCAGCGGCGTGTCGCGGCTTTGCAGACGCGCCATGTCCAGCAGGTTGACCACCAGCGCATGCATGCGCTGCGCCTGGTCGCGCATCGCGCGCACGGTGTCCTGCACGTCAGGCGCAAGCGTCGCCTGCTGCCGCATCAGCGTATCGGTCATGCCGATCAGGCTCGTGAGCGGGGTGCGCAGATCATGCGAAACGGCGGCCAGCAAGGAATTGCGCAGCCGCTCGGACTCCATGCTGACCAGCGCCTGCTGCGCCACTTCGACGTAATGCAGCCGCTCCAGCGCGATGGCGATCAGCGTGGCGTAGGCTTCGATCTGACGGCGCGCATCGGGATGGGTGAACAGGCTGCGCTGCGCGGCGGCCAGCGCCAGCACGCCGCGCGTGCGCATCGGCGCCTTCAACGGCAGATACAGCAATTCGCTGTTGGACAAGGTGGCGGTGCCTGCGCCTGCGGGCTGGCCGTGGTCGTAGACCCATTGCGCTAACGCGGGCTCCAGCGCGGGCATGTCGTCAGCGGCGGGCAGCGCCAGTTTCAGCCGGTCGTCCAGGCCCAGGATGAACAGGGCGCAGCGCGCGCCGAAAGTGGCGTGCACGAAGGCGCTGGCCAGCGCCACGATCTGTTCAGGCTGCAACGCCGACGACAGCTCGCGCGCAAACTCATACAGGCTGCGCGCGTCGGCCTCGCGCTTGACCGAGGCCTGCGCCTGCAAACGCAGGCCGGCGGTCAGCTGGCCAATCAGCAACCCTACCGACAGCAGTACGCCGAAGGTCAGCAGATACTGCACATCGGATACGGCGAAGGACGCCAGCGGCTGTACGAAGAAGAAATCGAACAGCGCCACGCTGACCACTGAAGCCAGCGCCGCCGGCCCGCGCCCGTGCCGCAGCGCCACGCCCACCACCGCCAACAGAAACAGCATGACGATGTTGGTCTGGTGCAGCACGGGAAAGGCCAGCATCGACACGCCGGTGGCGACCGCGCAATAGCACAGCGCCCACGCGTAGCCCGCCAGTTGCCGGGCCGGGCGGTCATCAGCGCCGGGGCCTGCGCGCCGGCCCAGCGTCAGCGGATCCCGGCCAGGCGTGGCGCTGGCAGGCAGCGGCGGGCGCCCAGCCGGATGATGTCGATCTCGGGGCAGCCCGCGGCCAGCATGTCGGCAAAGCTGTGGCGGCGCCATAACCACCCGGGCGTAATGGCCGCCGTCAGCAGCGCCGACACCGACAGGCGCAGCCGTTGCAGGCCGGTGGCGCGCGTGCGGCCGATGATGGCCTTGGTGATGTTGTGGCGGCGCACGTCTCGGACCACGGCGTCCACCATGTCGCCGCCCGCCAGCGTTTCGGTGCGCGCGCCCAGCGCATCCGCCAGCGCCAGGCTGCGCTGCATGCGTTCCTGCTCGGCAACTGGCGTGGGCGCGGCGCGCGGGTGGTCGATGGTGACAACGTGCAGATCGCAATCCAGCTGCTGGCTCAAGCGATGCGCGCTGCGGATCACGTAGTCGGCATCGATGTCGGGGCCGATGCAGGCGACCACCGCTTCGCGCGTGCGCCACACCGGTTCAATCGCGCGGTCGCGCCGATACGCCTGCACGTCGTCGTCAACGTGATCAGCGGTGCGGCGCAGCGCCAGTTCGCGCAGGGCAATCAGGTTGCCCTTGCGGAAAAAGTTGCGCGTGGCGTGGCGGGCCTGCTCGGGCAGGTAGACCTTGCCTTCCTTCAGCCGCCGCAGCAGTTCGTCGGCCGACAGATCCACCAGGATGACCTCGTCGGCGGCGTCGAAAATCTCGTCGGGCACGGTTTCCCAAACGCGCACGCCG
Organism: uncultured Achromobacter sp.; assembly: GCA_913775005.1. Taxonomy (GTDB): domain Bacteria; phylum Pseudomonadota; class Gammaproteobacteria; order Burkholderiales; family Burkholderiaceae_B; genus Achromobacter. The sequence goes on along the minus strand of CAJYKY010000177.1, from coordinate 2,514 downwards.
GTGATGCTGCCCACCGCTTCGTTCAGGCTGTCCAGATGCTGTACGTTCAGCGTCGTCCAGACGTTGATCCCGGCGGCCAGCAGTTCCTGGATGTCTTGCCAGCGCTTGGCGTGGCGTGAACCGGGTGCGTTGGAATGCGCCAGCTCGTCGACCAGCACCAGATCGGGACGCGCGGCCAGCGCGCCGTCCAGGTCGAATTCCTTGAGCACATGGCCGCGATAAGCCACGTCTTTAAGCGGCAGCACCGCCAGGCCGTCGAGCAAGGCGGCGGTGTCGCGGCGGCCGTGGGTTTCAACGATGCCGGCCAGCACGGTCGAACCCTGGGCGGCTTGCGCGCGGGCCGCCTCCAGCATGGCGTAGGTTTTGCCCACGCCCGCCGACGCGCCGAAATACACGCGCAGCTTGCCGCGCACGGCTTGGCGCGCGGCCTCGTCCAGGGTTTTCAATAGCGCGTCGGGGTCGGGACGCTCGCCAGCAATATCAGCCATGAACGCGCAAGAGTGGGGTGGGAAAAGCTGGCAATACTATACGCTGCGCCATCAGCGGGAAGGCTGCAATTGGTCTAGCGCCAGATTCAGCATCAGCACGTTGACGACCGGCTCGCCCAGCACGCCCAGCCAGGGCTTTTCCGTGTTGGCCTGGATCAGCGCATCGACTTGTTCGCGCGGCAAGTGCCGGGCGCGGGCCACGCGCGCCGCCTGGTAGGCTGCGGCGGCCGGGCTGATGTGCGGGTCCAGCCCGCTGCCTGACGCGGTGATGAGATCAACGGGAACGGGCGTGGGGTTGTCTGGGTCGGCCGCTTTCAGCGCCGTGATGCGGGCCTGGATGGCTTCGGCCAACGCGGGGTTACGCGGGCCCAGGTTCGAGCCGCCCGAGGCCGCGCCGTTGTACGGCATGGGCGCGGTGGCGGACGGGCGCCCCCAGAAATACTGCGGCGACGTGAACGACTGACCGATCAGCTTGGACCCGACGACCTTGTCGCCTTGCGTGATCAGCGAACCCGCCGCTTCGTGCGGAAACGCCACGGCGGCCACGCCACGGGTCAGGAAGGGGTAGGCCAGGCCCGTCACCAGCGACAGGGCGGCAAAGACCACCAGCGCGGGGCGCAGGATGCCGCCGGCACGGGGCTGGGCGGCTGGGGAAGAAGTAGCGAGTTTCATGTGAATTCCTTGTCGTCAGAAGCGAACGCGGGGTGATGGGCAACGGGTAGCGGGAGACCTACACCCAACCCAACGCGGCCAGCACCATGTCCACCAGCTTGATGCCCGCGAACGGCACCAGCAGGCCGCCCAGCCCGTAGATCAGCAGGTTGCGTCGCAGCAGCACGGACGCGCCCAGCGGCCGGTAGCGCACGCCCTTGAGCGCCAGCGGAATCAGCACCACGATGATCAGCGCGTTGAAGATCACGGCGGACAGAATGGCCGATGCCGGCGTCGCCAGGTGCATGACGTTCAATACGTTCAACTGCGGGTACACGGTGGCGAACGCGGCGGGGATGATGGCGAAGTACTTGGCCACGTCGTTGGCCACGCTGAACGTGGTCAGCGCCCCACGCGTCATCAGCATCTGCTTGCCGATTTCAACGATCTCGATGAGCTTCGTAGGGTTGGAGTCCAGGTCCACCATGTTGCCGGCCTCTTTGGCGGCCTGCGTGCCGGAGTTCATGGCAACCGCCACATCGGCCTGCGCCAGCGCGGGGGCGTCGTTGGTGCCATCGCCCGTCATTGCCACCAGCCGGCCTTCCGATTGATAGGCGCGGATCAGCTTCAGCTTGGCTTCGGGCGTGGCTTGCGCCAGAAAGTCGTCCACGCCGGCTTCGGCTGCGATGGACGCAGCGGTGAGCTTGTTGTCGCCCGTGATCATCACCGTCTTGATGCCCATGCGGCGCAGCTCGGCAAAGCGGGACTGGATGCCGGGTTTGACGATGTCTTTCAGTTCTACGATGCCCAGCGCGCGGTTGCCGTCGCTGACCGCCAGCGGCGTGCTGCCGCGCCGCGCGACATCTTCGGCCAGATGCAGGACGGCATCCGGCACGGCGGCGTCTTGCCCAGCGATCCAGGACTGGATGGCGTCCGCGGCGCCCTTGCGGATCATGCGGGCGCCCAGGTTCACGCCGCTCATGCGGGACTGCGCGGTGAAGGGCACGAACTCGGCATCGGTCAGGCGTGCGGCGGGCGCATGCAACGTCTTGTCGGCCAGCGCCACGATGCTGCGGCCTTCCGGCGTTTCGTCCGCCAAAGAGGCCAGACGCGCGGCCTCGGCCAGTTCGCGTGCGGACACGCCCGGGGCAGGCAGGAAGGTGGATGCCTGGCGGTTGCCGAAGGTGATGGTGCCGGTCTTGTCCAGCAGCAGCACGTCAACGTCTCCCGCCGCTTCCACCGCGCGGCCCGAGGTGGCGATGACGTTGGCGCTCATCATGCGGCTCATGCCTGCGACACCAATGGCGGACAGCAGGCCGCCGATGGTCGTGGGGATCAGGCAGACCAGCAGCGCCACCAGCACCGTCACCGTGAC
>CAJYKY010000176.1 GCA_913775005.1 uncultured Achromobacter sp. | reverse complement strand
GGCGAAGCGGTCTCGAAACGCCAGCAGCGCCTCGTCGTCCAGCTTCTTTTGCTGGTGCGTCGTCATCTTGCCCTGGCCGGCGGTGCCCATGCCAAAGCCCTTTTTCGTCTGCGCGAGGATCACCGTGGGCTGGCCGCGATGCTGCGCGGCGCGATGGTACGCCGCGTGAATCTTCACCATGTCGTGACCGCCCCGGTGCAGGCGGTCGATGGCCTCGTCCGTCCAGTCCGCCACCAGCGCCGCCAGCTCGGGATTCTGGTTGAAGAAGTGGGCGCGGTTGAAGGCGCCGTCGTTGGCGGCGAAGGTCTGGAACTGGCCGTCGACGGTGTTGGCGAAGGCGCGCGCCAAGGCGCCGCACGTGTCACGGCGCAGCAGCGCGTCCCAATCGCTGCCCCAGACCAGCTTGATGACGTTCCAGCCCGCGCCTGCGTACAGCGTTTCCAGCTCGTCGATGATGCGGCCGTTGCCGCGCACCGGCCCGTCCAGCCGTTGCAGGTTGCAGTTGACGACGAAGACCAGGTTATCGAGCTTTTCACGCGCGGCCAGCGTCAGCGCGGCGATGGATTCGGGTTCGTCCATTTCGCCGTCGCCGAAAATGCCCCAGACCTTGCGGTCGGCGCCAGGCACCAGCGAGCGATGTTCCAGATAGCGCATGAAGCGCGCCTGGTAAATGGCGTTGATGGGGCCGATGCCCATCGAACCGGTCGGAAACTGCCAGAAGTCGGGCATCAGCCACGGATGCGGGTACGACGACAAGCCGCGCAGGCCGCGCGAAGTAGCGGTGATCTCCTGGCGGAAATGCGCCAGGTCGTCTTCGCTCAGAAAGCCTTCCAGGTAGGCACGGGCGTAGACGCCGGGCGCCGAGTGCGGCTGCATGTAGACCAGATCGCCGGGGCCGTCGGCCGACTGGGCGCGGAAGAAGTGGTTGAAGCCCACTTCAAACAGGTCGGCCGCCGAGGCGTAGCTGGCGATGTGGCCGCCGAGCTCGCCGTGGGCCTGGTTGGCGCGCACCACCATGGCCAGCGCATTCCAGCGGTTGATGCGGGCGATGCGTTCTTCTACTGCCAGGTTGCCGGGAAAGGGCGGTTCCTGGTCGGCGGTGATGGTGTTCAGATACGCGGTGCGCGTCTGGCTGTTGGCGCGCAGGCCCAGCGTGGCGGCGTGTCCCAGCAGGTTATCCAGCACGAAGCCGGCGCGGTCGGCGCCGTCTGCCTGAACGAGGGATTGCAGGGCCTCGCGCCATTCGGCGGTTTCAGAGGGGTCGGCGTCTTGCGGGTGGGCTTGCCCGGGGGCGGAGGGGCTCGCGGGGTGGCTAGTGTCGCGCATCGTGAATCTGTCTCCTGTTATCGCTCCATGCTAGACCCGTGTCGATGGCATGGGTGATCAAATTCCAGGGCCGGTGAGGCGGATTTCAGCATAATCTTTTGCAGGCCATTGCCGGGCCGGCAGCTTCTGCCGCCAGCGGGCGCTTACGCGTGGTGACCACTGGGTGGACGCCGAAGCGCTAGAATTCGCGCTTTAGCAAAATCCATACGGGAGACTTCAATGACTCAACCGGTCAGCGTCCCGGCAAACGTAACCCTTCCGGAACTCACGTTCCGCGGCGTCTTGCTTGGCGCCTTGATCACCGTGATCTTCACGGCGTCCAACGTCTTTCTGGGGCTGAAGGTGGGCCTGACGTTTTCGTCCGCGATTCCGGCAGCGGTGATCTCAATGTCGGTGCTGCGTCTGTTCAAAGACGCCAACATCCTCGAAAACAACATGGTGCAGACGCAGGCCTCGGCGGCCGGCACGCTGTCTTCCATCATCTTCATCCTGCCGGCGCTGGTCATGATGGGCCACTGGCAGGGCTTTCCGTTCTGGCAGACGCTGGGCATCTGTGCCGCTGGCGGCATGCTGGGTGTGATGTTCACGATTCCGCTGCGCCACGTGATGGTGGTGCAAAGCGACCTGCCGTATCCGGAAGGCGTGGCGGCGGCCGAAATCCTGCGGGTGGGCAGCGCGGAACGCGCGCAAGACGCGGCCGAGGATTCCGCTGCTGCGCAGCCCGCTGCGGGCAAGTCCACCGGAACCGGCATGGGCGACATCGTGACGGGCGGCGTCGTGGCCGCCGTGGTCAGCTTTGCGGCCAGCGGCCTGCGCATCCTGGGCGATAGCGTCAGCGGCTGGTTCGCGCTGGGTGGCGCGGTGTTCCGCCTGCCTATGGGTTTTTCGCTGGCGCTGCTGGGGGCGGGATATCTGATTGGCATCGTGGCGGGTCTGGCGATGTTGACGGGTCTGGTCATCGCGTGGGGCATTGCGGTGCCGGTCTTGACCGCGATGAACCCGATGCCCGCCGACATGAACCTGGCCAAGTTCGCCACGGGCCTGTGGGCCTCGCAGGTGCGCTTCATTGGGGCGGGCGTGATCGGCGTGGGCGCCATCTGGACGCTAGCCACCCTGTTCGTGCCGATGGCGCGCGGCGTCAAGGCCTCGTTCTCGGCACTGACCAAATCCGGCGCGGCGCGTGCCGGGCAGGCGCCACGCACCGAGCGCGACTTGTCCGCAGGCTGGATCTCGGTCGTGACGCTGGTGCTGGTTGCCGTTCTGGTCGTCACCTTCCAGGTGTTCCTGGCGGGCGCGCCTTTGTCGGCCGCCGCCATCTGGAAGCTGGTGGCCTACGCCGTGCTGTTCGCGTTCATATTCGGTTTTCTGGTGGCGGCGGCCTGCGGCTACATGGCGGGCCTGGTCGGTTCGTCCACCAGCCCGATCTCGGGCGTGGGCATTGTGGCCATCGTGCTGGTGTCGCTGCTGATGCTGGCGCTGGGCGGCGAACTGCTGGCCGTGCAGAACGGCGTGCAGATGACGATTGCGCTGGCCATCTTCAGCACGTCGGCGGTGGTGGCTGTGGCGTCGATCTCGAACGACAACCTGCAAGACCTGAAGACGGGCTGGCTGGTGGGCGCGACCCCGTGGCGGCAGCAGGTGGCGCTGTTGATCGGTTGCGTGGTGGGCGCCGCCGTGATTTCGCCGGTGCTGGAATTGCTGTACAACGCCTACGGTTTTGCCGACGCCATGCCGCGCGAAGGCATGGACCCGGCGCAGGCGTTGTCGGCGCCGCAAGCCACGCTGATGCTGGCGATTGCGCGCGGCATCTTCACGCATCAGCTGAACTGGACGATGATCCTGATCGGCATGGCGGTGGGCGTGGCGCTGATCGTCGTGGATGAAATCCTGAAGCGCACGTGCCGCGTGGCACGCATTCCGGTACTGGCCGTGGGCATCGGCATCTATCTGCCGCCGACGGTGGCTGCGCCCATCGTGGCGGGCGCCGTGCTGGCCTGGCTGCTGGAGCGCACCCTGCGCCGCCGCGCGGCCAACGCTGGCCAGCCCTATGAGCAATTTGCCGACGCCGCCAACCGGCGCGGCGTGCTGATCGCCTCGGGCCTGATCGTGGGCGAAAGCCTGGTGGGCGTGTTGATGGCGGCCATCATCGGCGGGGCTGGCACCAGCGCGCCGCTGGCCATCGTGGGTGAATCATTCGAACGCCCGGCCTCCTATCTGGGGCTGGCGGTGTTCGTGATGGTGGCGGTGTTTTTCTGGCGCCGCGTGTTGCGGCTGGCCTAGCCGCTGCGTGCATCGATGTGGACGGCGCGGGCTTGCCGGCCGTCCACTTGCGACTCAATGTTCTTCGGCCTGAAGCGCCGCGTTGATGACGGCGCGCTCGTCGTGGCTGGCGCCGTTCAGAAACACGTTGAGCAGCACGGCCGATAGCGAGGCTAGCAAAATGCCTGACTCGATCAGCGTATGCAGCGACGGCGGCATCCACTGTTTGAAGTTCGGCGCAATCAACGGCACCATGCCGATCCCGATCGACACGGCCACGATCATCGCGTTGTGACGGTTGCCGCGAAAATCCACGCCGGACAGGATGCGGATGCCGGTGGCCGTCACCATGCCGAACATGACGATGCCCGCCCCGCCCAGCACCACGGTGGGCAGCGATTCCACCAGCGCCGCCATCTTGGGCAAGAGCCCCAACACCAGCAGGATGATGCCGGCTGCTACGCAGACGTAGCGGCTCTTCACGCCGGTCACCGCAACCAGCCCCACGTTCTGCGAAAAGCTCGTGTACGGAAACGTGTTGAACAGGCCGCCGACGAGCGTACCCAGCCCATCCGTGCGCAAGCCGCGCGCCATGGCCTGCTGGGTGATTTCGCGGTCGGTCATTTCACCCAGCGCAAGGAACATGCCGGTGGATTCGATCATCACCACCACCATGATCAGCGACATGCTCAGGATCAGCATCGGGTCAAAGCGGGGCATGCCGAAGTGAAAGGGCAGCACGATGTCGAACCAGTCGGCCTGGCCGATTTTTTCGAATGTCATGATGCCGGTGGCCGCCGCCACGATGGCGCCGACAACGATGCCCAGCAGCACCGAGATATTGGCCACGAAGCCGCGTGTGTATTTGACGATCAGCAGAATCACCGCCAGCACCAGCGCGGCAATGCCCAGGCCGGTCAGGTCGGCATAACGCGGGTTGGGCATCGACGGCATGATCGCAAAGCCCTGCGGCACCGGCGGGATGGCGCTGCCGGGCGAGGTGACGTCGGCCAGCCATTTGGCATAGACCGGGTCCACGATGACAGGCGCGGTGGGGCCGGACGGGTTACCGAAGATCCAGTTGATGCCCACGCGCATCAGCGTGATGCCGATGACGGTGATGATGGTGCCGGTGACCACGGGCGGGAAGTAGCGCAGCATCCGGCTGATCAGCGGGGCGATCAGAATCGACACCACGCCCGCGCCGATGATGGTGCCAAACAGCAGCTGAGCGCCGTCCGGCCCGGGGTTGGCGTTGGCCATCGCCACCATCGGCGCCACGGCCACGAAGGTCACGCCCATCATCACCGGCAGCTTGATGCCGAACCACTGCGTGGCGCCCAGCGTCTGTACCAGCGTGATGAGGCCACAACAGAACAGGTCGGCCGAAATCAGCATGGCCACTTCGTCGGGCGTGAGATTCAATGCGCGGCCCACGATCAGCGGCACCGCCACCGCGCCGGCGTACATCACCAGCACATGTTGCAGGCCCAGCGCTGCTAGCTTGCCGGCGGGCAGGCGTTGGTCAACGGGGTGAATGTGTTGCGACGCGCGGGGTGGCGCGGACGATGCAGCCTGCATGGAATGGCCTCCTAGGGCGCTTGGAATTGCCGGTGTTAAGTCGTTGAGTCCTGAAGGGAAATACCTGTGTACGAGGAATGTATACAAGCGTGCGTGGGGTTCGGAATTGAGGAAAACCCGAATCAAATTGATATATAAAGATACGTCTTGTAGGACTTGTACGAAAGCGGCGGACGCGGCTGGCGAGCCGCACCGGCCGTCAACCAATCACACCAGCACCCCGGGCAGAGGGG
>CAJYKY010000175.1 GCA_913775005.1 uncultured Achromobacter sp. | reverse complement strand
CTTGGCATGCTCTTCTTGATCAAACTCCAGCTTCTGACGCAACGCCGGCAACTGTGCCGCCTTGGCCTGGCGCGCCGCCATTTGGTCGCGGGCTGCCGTATATGCGGCTGCCTTATGCTCCAGAGCGCCCAAGGACTGTGCGGTGGCGTCAATACGGCCGTCCAGCGCGGCCAAGTCGGCGCGCGCCTTGTCCAGGGCCGACTGGTCGAACGCTGGGATTTCTGCCTTCCAGCCCTCGGCCTTCTGGCTGCCCCATTGTTCACCCGTGGCGGCTTTCCAGGCTCCCTTGGCTTCGGTCGCCTGGCTCTTTGCGAACTCCGCGCCGCCGGCAAAGCCTGTGCGCAGGATGGGCTTGATCTGGGTGACGAGCGCGGCGGCGCAACGGCGTGCCAATAGGCGGCGCTCGATTTCGTCGGCCTTGACGTTGGTCCCGGTCAGGGCGAACAGCAGGCTGCGGCGTTCGTCCGGCTTGGCGGCGGCGAAACGCTCGGGCGCCAGGACAAACGGCAGGGCGGGCGACTGGGGTACCAGGGCTTCGCCGGACTGCGCGCCCTTGGGCAGGCTGATGCCAACGGCGCCTTTGTCCAGATCCAGCGTTACAGCGCCCAGTTTTGCGCCATCGCTGACCAGCGCGCCGTATTCCTTCTTCAGGCCCACGCGCTCGGGCGTGCCCAGCAGCGCCAGCCGCACGGACTCGGCAATGCTGGACTTGCCCGCGCCGTTCGGGCCGGCGATCAGGGTAGCGGGCGTGCGCAGGTCCAGGTCCACTGCACGCGCGCCCTGGAAGTTCTCGGTGGTGATTCGGTTGATTCGCATGGTGGCTCCTTATTCCGGCGCGGCCACGCGGCGGCGCGGGGCACGCTGCTGGGCATTGGTCAGGGACAGGCGCAGCTGCTGGTAGATCTGGGTCAGCCGCTCGCGCTCGGCTTCGTCGGAGACGTCTTGGATGAAGTCCGCCGCGACGTCCAGGACCTCGATGTCCTTGGCCGCGCGCAGGCGTTCTTCGACCTTTGCGGGGTCGACCTCCGGAACGTCGTCGGATCGGGAGCTGTCTGCCGACTCGTCGCTGTGTGCGCCGGACTGTCGCGTGGGGTCCGACGCGGCGGGGGCCACGGTTGCCGCGCTGTGCGCCGGGTTGCCCGTGTCGCCTTGGGCCTGTGCGTCCGTTGCGCCTTTGGCGCCCTGCGTTTCGCGTGCCTCGACGTCGGTGACGTCGGTGACGTCGGCGGCTGTCGGCTGACGTTGGGACGCAGCGCCGGCGCGCAGCTCGTCCACGTTCACGCTGATCGTGCCGTCCGGGCCGGTGGTCGCCTCGATGATGTCCTGCGCTTCCTCCACCGATTGAAGGCCCATCAACAATTCGGGTGCGTACAGCTTGCCGAAGAAGCTGGCCGTCCGGTATCGCAGCATGACTTCTTCCATCGTTTGCCACTTGCTGCCGGACTTTGTGTACCAGCCTTCCTTGACAGCCATTTCGATGGTGACTTTGGGCGATTCCAGGCGTTCGCCGGTTTCCTTCTCCACGGCCCAGGCCACGCAAACCTTGTCCCGGACTTTGACCGTACGAGTGCTGGTTTCGCGCTGACCGTTGTTCCAGCTGGTGGTGGTGTACGCGACCTCTTTGTCGCCCAAATCCTGGATGTCAAAGCGCAGGGGCGAAAAGCGGCCGCAGCCGTTGATCGCTGCGATGATCCACTGCGATGACCAGGACGGCCGGCCTTCGACGATGTAGAGGTTCTGCATCACCATCAGAGGGTCGGCGCCCATCCGCTGCGCCATGTTCAACGCGACGACGGAGTTGGCAAGCGCGTTGGGATTTTCGCGGCTTTCCTTGACGTTGCCGTAACGGTCCAACTTCTCGATGGTCTGGCGATAAGCCACGGGCACAAGGGTGCTGCTGGATAGCAGGCGCGCGGCGCGCTGCATGAGTTCGAAGCCCTGAAGGCTGCCGAAGCCGGGGGCCACGATAGGCATTTGCGCTTCCGGTGCAGCACGCAGATTCTGAATGGTTGCGGTCTGGGTCATGGTTTAGCCTTTGAACTTGCAAGAGGGATGACGCGGGCAGTACTTGCCCGAACAGAGGACGGATTTGGGGTTGCCGTAGAAGCTGCCGCTGTGGACGAGGCGCGCGGCGTGCTGAAGCAAGCCGGGGCTGCTTTCATCGCCGACGAGCGCTTCCCGGGCGCCGGAGATCTCGCCAGTACCGATGCGCTGCGAGGTGGCGGTTTTGCCGGTCTGCAAACCGATGATTTGCGCGGGCGCGGTGATCGGCTTGCCGATGGCGTGCTGGGCAAGGATCTCGTAGACGCCCATCTGAGGGCCGTGCCCGGCAGTGGCCACCGCTCCATCCGAGCCTACGGCGCGCGCGCCACTTTTGAGGTCAGCGATGCCGAGTTCGCCGCTGGTGGTGCGCCGGACGCGGTCGGTCGTGCCGGTAAGCGCGATGCCAAGGTCGGTGATCTCCATGCGATCGCACGTCAACTCCACCGCGACGTAATCCTGATGCGGCGCGATTTGCGCGCAGTAGCGCGTGTGCAGCGCAAGGCCGATGCGCTCGGCATCCTTGGGGCTTGCGTCGTCCCAATCGACCTCCTCGTCGGTGTCATGTAGGGACTTCACGAATTCGCCTGCGGTGTCGTCGGGGGTGATGGGATTGCCTTCGAGCCTGGCCTGGTCGAACGCGGCCGTGCCTGCGTGAATAGCTGTACCGAGCCGCGCGGCTCCGGAAGATGGCATGCGCATGCCCAGCAGGTTCTTGGCTTCCCAGCGGGCAGGGCAGTCGAAAAGCTCGGCCAGGCTGGACGCACGGATCGGGATGATTCGTTGCATGGTGGGAACTCCGGGATCGGTTAAGGTGCGCGCGCCGCGGAGGCGGCGTTCGCGGAATTGGAGGCGGCGTTCGCGGAATTGGAGGCGGTGGCGATCGCCTGGGGCGCGGGTGCCACGTCGAGCGTCGGACCCAGCGCACCGGTCATTGCTGCCAGAAACAACGTGCCGCCGACGACGCCGGCCGCATAGGCGACCAAGTCAAGATCCCGGCCCGTGCGGCGCGCACGGCGCCAGGCGATGAACAAGCGGCGGGCGCTCATGCTCCCCTCGCATAATCGGAGTCGGGCACGATCACCACGTCGCCGCGGATCTGCCAGGTGGTGCCGGGGATGCAGACGTCCTGATAGCGGCGCGTAGCCGTTTCATTGACGGGCAGGCCCTTGGAGTGACCTTCGTCGTCCAGCAACATGACGTGGCAGCGATCGGCCAGGCGAACGGTGTCAAGCGTGTCGGCGCCTATCATCTGGCGCACGTCGGCTAGCGCGTGAGGGCCATGGAGTTCGATTTCCGTGCCATCGGCGCGGATCAGCTTGCGGGTGGGCGTCATTGCTCAGGTTCCGAGAGAGGGCGCACCTCGATACGCTGGGAAGGCAGGCAGTCGAAAGTGACGCGGTAGGTGGGCGGAAAGATGTCGAGCAGGTCGAGGCATTGGGCCTGGCTGGCGAATCGGTCGACCACCATCACGCGTTGGAGGCCGTTGTCTGGTGGCAAAAAGGCGAACAGGACCCAGAGCGTGGCGGCGGTCATACGCGTCGGCTCCCAAGTTCCAGGCGGCAGACCTCGCCGGCACGGCGGGCTTGCGCTTCGGTGAACATGGCGAAGTGGCAGATGGACTTGGCGATACCCAGCGCCTGCGAAAGCCACGCGTATGCGGCGCTCCGGTCGTGGCCGAAGCGGGCTGAGGTCAGCCGTTGAAAGGCTGCCTTTGCTTCCTTGCGCGCCGCGACGGTCGCTCGGTTGGCCATGATGCCCAGCGGCAGATCCGTATCTGGATGCAGCCCGACGTATGCCTGGCACTGCGTGCAGCGATACACGAAGGGCCAGTCGCCGAAGGAGTGACCGTTGTAGATTTCGCGGTTGTTGGTCAGCTTCACCGGGCCGCCGCAGCAATGGCAGGTCGTGGGCGGTTCAATGCGATCGCGCACACGCGCCAATGCACGACGCGATACGTGGGGGAGAGGGGCGGGCGCGTGCAGCTTGCTCTTGCTCCGGCTGCGCGGGTCCACGCCGAGGACGGTGACGGTCATGCTTGTGCCCTCCAGGGGTCGGTGCGACGGCGATAGGCTGCGAACGCGTCAATGGCGCGAGCCATGGCGTACGCAACGGTGAAGAGGGTGAGGGCGGCGATCATTTGCGCGACCTCCGACGGGCCGAGATCGCATCGCGCACGGCGGCAGCAACGGACAAGACACCAGCGATGAGGAACCCGAGCATCAGGTCACCTCCTCGACGGCGCGCGCACTGCGGTCGATCAGCATGCGTGCGCGCTTCAGCAGTTCGTCTTGCAGGGCCTTCACGCCAGCCGTGCCGGCGCGCTGGTCGAAGGGCCATTTGCTCAGTGCGACGAGGGCAACTCCTGACGCGGTTTCGGGAGCGAGATCGCATTGGAGGGTTTCGGCCCACCAGTCGATGGCCTCGCCGAAGGCGAACTGGGTGCGGCCGGCGAACAGGTCGAACAGTGCGCCGAGGATCTGGTCGTCGCTGTACGCTTGCACAATCGGAGAGAGGTTCCGGCTGTCATAGATCTCTCGCGCAACATTGGCCCAATTCGCTTTGGCGATGGAGTGTGGGTTCACGACTTCTCCCAAGAATGTTCATTTCGGTGCGTGCCACCGGGAAGAACTGTTGGGAGCAAGTAAAGCATGCTTTATTTTTAAAATCAAGCATGCTTTAAAATCAAGGCAAAAAAATAGCCGCGGTCAGCGGCAGCTGCTGGCATGGCTTGTAAGCGCGCTCGTCACCGATTCGGCGGACTATCGTTGTCGATGACTAAGCGCAAGCGAACGGGGGAATGTTCAAGCCGCCTTCGGATGGCCAGAGCTTTTGACAGGAGCGGGTTCCTTCAGAACGGATTCTGCATATCCTTCGATCCGCCCTCGCTGCAGGTCGGACAGGCCCGCCCACTGTTCTGGAGAGATCATTGAGAACGGCCACGGTGCTGCGGTCGAGCCCGGCTTAGCATCAGGGGTTCCTTCGCCGGTTGCGAGCCAATACGGATCCACTCTGAGAAAGCGTGCAGCACGCTCAGAATTCTCTGCAGTCAGTGCCTTCGTTTTTCCTGCGATTACTTGTCCAACGGCCTGGACGCTCACTGAGATCGCGTCCGCCAGATCTTGACGCTCGCGGTTTGCCAAACGCAGAGCTTCATTCAGCCGGTTGCCGTATGTATTTGTCATGAATGAAAGCGTACTTTCAAGGCGAGAAAGTATGGTTGCTTTCAAAATTAAAGAATGCTTTAATTTTGGCATGAAGAAATCCGAAGCTACCCGACTGCTTGGCGGCTCTACCGCGGCCGCCGCTCAAGCAATGGCTATCACGCCACAGGCCTATTACCAGTGGCCGGAGGAGCTGCCTCCGAGGTTGCAGGACCGCGTGGTGGCCGCTATAGCGCGTAAGCACTTGCCTGCTGAATTGCTAGGCGAAACAAAACGAAGTGAGGACGGAAGAATCGATCAACGAGGGGCAGCGCGATGATGAACTTGTTTGCATGCCTTGCGATAACTCCCGGCTGCACCTGGGGCGGGAACGGCGGCGGGAACGGCGGCGGGGAGGGCAGCCATGCGTGATATCGAACTGCGTCTCGACGACTCACCGGCGCGCGCTGCGACCGCCGAACTTAAATCACTTCTTGCCCAACCCCTTGAGCATCCGCTCGATGGCGCGCTCTTGCTCCGCAAGCCCCTTCTGCAGTTGCGTCGCGTCGATCGCGAAGGAGGTTCGACAGTTGGGGCAGGTCACGTCGACTTTGCCCTTGAGCCGACCCAATGGCTGCTGGACATCCTTGCCGCATTGAGGGCAGGGCACATCGATTTTGGCGTTTTGGTTGATGGACATGTCGATGGTTCCGTAAGTGTTCCAAGCGAGAGGGATGCTTCCCTGGGGAGGTCCGGGGGAAGGGAATGATGCGTGAAATTATCCACGTTCTAGAGATCCGTATTGACGCGCTGCTGTTTCATAAGAACGGCGTCGTCATCGACAACACGCAGACCGACCTTGAAGCTTTCTGGGTGTCGCTCGGTCCAGGTATCGGCTACGCCCAATTCACCAAAGTCCCTGGGACTTCAAATAAGCACCTATTGCAGCAACAGCTGCCGGGCCACTGTCCAGCCCCTTCTCCACTAGTTTCTGTACCAGATGTTTTGTGGCGTCGGCAGGTAGCGATCGAAGCTGATCGATCCATCGCTTCTTATCGGCAGGGGCTAGTTCTGATTGAGCGATCTTCGCCTCAATCAGATCTTTGATGGTGTCGCTATGAAGCCGAATCGTTACCACGCCCAGGACGGCCGAGAGGCCGCCATCATCCGCCAAGAAGTCGATGCCTTGCGATGTGATCTCGGGTGCGCCCGTGGATATATACCCGTCCATGCCGATGCTGACACGCGCGACTACAAGTCCGTGGCCTTCCAGGTATTTCATATTTGCCGCATAGCGCTCTACCGCGTTTTGGTCCTTGTCGTCCAAAAAGGAAAAGTCGGAAAGCGGTCGCGGATGTGCGTCACGCATGCGCTTAAGCAGTTCCAGCTGGTACTCGCGGTCGATGTCCATGAAGGGTCCTTTGCCAAAGCAGGCTCGTGGGAGGCTTTCCATTCTAAGCGGCTGGATAGATCTACCCATTTGCGCCGCCACGCCCTAATGCACGGCGGAGGCCGCCACCGACGGGGGCTCTGTGTCCGCTCGGCAGTCCGTCTCAAGGCACAACCGATCGAAGACCGCCCGCACTGTCGCCTGGTCCGCGTCACCAACCACGCAGTCGGCGATTCCCTTCGCAATTTTCAGCAGCGCCAGCGTGGCCTGGGCTGCGCCGTCTTCCATCTTCATTCCCACCGTGTGCCCCTCGGCCTGCTCGTCTGGTGGGAATGTAACTGCCTGGAGTATTTGAAGCATGCGACATGAATCGCACAAAACCCTGATCGCCGTCCTGCGCGATCACACCTCGGCCTGGCGCAAGTCGCTCGACTGGTCCCGCGAGACGATGGCCGAAACGATTGTGCGGGCGCACGAAGCCCGCAACGGCCCAGCCGTGACCGGCATTCGATTCGAGCCGCCCACACAGGATGCGTTCGCGCGGATGAAGGCCAACGCCGACCGGGTGTCGCGATGGTTGGACGATGAGAGCAAGGAGAACAACCTCCTGCCGGCCAACTTCTTG
>CAJYKY010000174.1 GCA_913775005.1 uncultured Achromobacter sp. | reverse complement strand
ATCCAGCGCTAGCGTGGCCGCATCCATGGCGTCGCCCTCGGGTTCGTAGCCGCTGGCAGCGGCCAGCCGGCGCCACAGGGCGTCTTCGCGTTCGGGCTCGTCGGCCTGCGACGTGACCTTCGAGATGGCGTTATTGCGCAGCCGCAGCGTATGCGTGGACGCGCCCTTGTACCAACCCGCGCCGTCCTGCACCTGAAATTGCAGCGGCAACGCAATGGACCGCCCCGCCAGCGCCGGTTCGCCCACGGCGCACACCGCGAAGGTGTTGCGGGAATAATCCATCAGCCGCGAGAACAGATTGATCAGCGCGCCGCGCCCTTCGTAGACGCCGCTGATGGGGTTGTTGCCTGCTTCGGTCCAGACCACGTCTTCGGCAAACAGCGGGAACAGCGTTTCGAATTCTCCGGTCAGCAGCGAGTCGCGGTAGGCGCCCAGGATGCGTTCAATGTCGGCGGCGCTCATGGGCGCGGCTCGGCCCGCCGCGCGCGGCGACTGCGCCAGCGCCGGGTCGCGTTCCATGAACTGAAGCACGGTGGCGGCAACAAGGTCACGGTCGTTATCCACGCAGATCATGTGATAACTGTTATTCAGCAGTACCAGCTGGCTGCCGGCGATGGCCTCGTGCAGCAGGTGGGCCGATCGCACCGACGTCAATTCATCTTCGTGCGCGTGCATGATCAGCGTCGGGCATGGGATGCCGTCCAGGCCCCGGCGGACGGCGGCGCGCAGCCGGTCTACCTCGCGCACGCAGGCTAGCGGCACCCAGCGGTAATGGAAGTTTTCGCCGCGTTCGAACTTGGCCTTGACGATGGACCGCACCAGCTCGTTCTTGATGCCGTAAGGTTCTTCCTCTTCGACGCGCATGCGCGCCGCCAGGCCCGGAATGCGATAGACCAGATGGCGCAGGCCGCGATACCAGGCGGTGCTCCAGCCATCGATGAATACCGGCGCGGCCAGCGACACCAGCTTGCCCTGCTTGTGCTTGACGCGCTTGCACAGCTCGACGGCCAATAGCGCGCCCAGGCACATGCCCATGACGTGGAAGGTCTCGTAGCGGGCGGCCACCTCGTGGTACTTCGCCGTCACGGCATCCAGCCAGTCTTCCATGCGGACGGACAGCAGGTCCTCGGGCGTCGCGCCGTGGCCGGGCAACGTGAGGCTGTGCGTGTCGATGCCGGCGCGCTTCAGGATCTTGTGCAGCGATCCCAAGTCATATTCGGTGCCGCCCAAGCCATGAATAAGCAGGGCGCCAGTGCCGGAGCGGGCGGGGGTGATGCTAGCGCTCATCGCCCGGCTCGTACTCTTGTTTGGGATCGTGCTGGGATTCCAGATCGCCCAGCCGCCACATGCCCGCCACGACGGCCACGCTGCCATCGAAGTCAGACAACGGCGACCCTCGATCGCTGACCAGCCGCCAGCCGCCGGCCGCATGCGCCATGCGGAACATCAGCGGGGTGCGGTCTTGCGTGCCGGCGCGGCGCGCAGCCCAATGCAAGGTCAGGCGCGAGCGGTCGTCGGGGTGAGCGCGCGCAAGCAGCGCGTCCAGGCTGGCGATGGCGCCGGGCGGCAGGCCGAATGCGTCCTGCACGTCGCCCGCTAATTCCAGCGTGCCATCGTAGGGGTTGTAGCGATACATCAGCTGGTGGCTGCCGGCCAGCGCCAGGTCAAAGCGCCCGCGCCATTGTTCGGCCGCTTCCTGCGCCTCGGCCCGCGCGCCGCGCAGGGTGTTGACCAGCAGCAGCAACAGCGCCGTCACCACCAGATAGACCTGCGTGGCCAGCAGCACTTGCCACGGGTCATTCGTTTCCACGAAGGGGCCTTCGCCCTGCGCGCTTTGATACAGCGCCATCAAGGTCAGCGTGACCATCGCCAGCGTGCCGCCGGGCGTTCCCCACACCAGCGCGATCAGCACGGCGAATACGAGCGGCAGGTAGGTGAGTTCGAACGACACCACATAGGGCAGGTTCTGGATCATGTCGCCGTCGAACGTCGTGAACGTGGACACAATCATCAGTGCATAGGCGATAAGGCCGATCGCAAGGTCACGCGCACGCGGGCCGCCGGAGCGGCGGGGGCGGAATTGCGACCAGCTGGTCAGCGCCGGAGCCAGGATCAGCACGCCCGCCAGATAGGCGCAGACCCAGGTGCGCAGGCGGACCAGCGCGTGCGCTTCGGCCATCAGCCATAACCAGCCGCCGCCCAGCAAGGCGCTGGTGGCCGCGCCTACGACGGCGCCGGCCAGCAGCGCCGCCACGAACGCCAGGCCTTCGGGGCGCGGCGACAGGCGCTGGATGGTCCAGGCGGCCAGCAACGAAGACAGGCTGCCCGCCAGCGCAAAGACAAGTGCGGTGCCAGGCTGTGCTTGCCAGGAAAAAGTCAGGATGAGCTGGGCGGCAAAAAAGCCCAGCAGCAGAAGCAGCCAGTTGCGGCGCGGCGTCAGCAGATACGCCGCCACGGCCACGCCCGGCGGCAACCAGACGAAGTACGCATGGTTGACCGGGTCATTGAGCAGATGCGAAAACCAGCCGCATAACAGGTACGGAAGCGCCCATAACAGGCAGAGCGGATTTCTGGCGGCCTTGTCGGTCATACCCATGTCGGTCCTTGCTGATGCATTGATTCGTGACGGCTTGGAGGCGTCCTGATCTGCGGTTTATACACTCCCCGGGCGTGGACGCGTATCGCTTGCTTTGCACCGGCGCGCGAAAATCTTGGTACCCTTGAACGCAAATTCGTTCAACCCGCCATGTCCGCGCCCCAGCTTTCCGTGCATTCCTTGTCCGTTCAGACCCTGCCCCCGACTCTTTGCGACACCGCCCGTGATCCGGCGCGCACGCGGCCTTTCGGCCGGCTGTGGATGCTGGCGTGCGTGGTGGCCTTGCTGGCGCTGTTGGGGGCTTGCGGCACCACCAAGGTTCAGCCGGGCTACTACCGCGTGCAGTCGGGCGACACGCTCACGCAGATCGCCCGCAAGCAAGGCACGTCGGTCAGCAATCTGGTGCGTTGGAACCGGCTGTCCAATTCCAACGCCATCGAAGTCGGGCAAGTGCTGCGTGTGGAACCGCCCGCCGGACAGGCGAGCACGTCCACACCCAGCAAGGCTGCGTCCAAACCGGCTGCCTCGTCGCGCTCGACGGCGTCGGCTGGCAAACGGCGCACCGCGCCGCCCGGCGCCATTTCGCTGATCTGGCCCGCACAGGGTAAGGTCACGCGTGGCTACGACGGTGGCGGCTCCAACGGCATCGTGATTTCGAATTCGGTTGGCACGCCGGTCGTGGCGGCCGCTGGCGGCACCGTGGCGTATTCGGGAAGCGGCCTGCGCGGCTACGGCCACCTGATCATCGTCAAGCACAACGCCAGCTTCCTCAGCATCTATGCGCATAACAGCAAGCTGCTGGTCAAGGAAGGCCAGAGCGTGAAGCAGGGGCAGAAGATTGCCGAAATGGGCAATAGCGACAGCAAGCAGGTGGGGTTGTACTTCGAGCTGCGCTATGACGGGCAGGCGGTCGACCCGGCTGGCAATTTACCGCCTAAATGATCAAAGGAGTCTGAAGACTCCTTGAATCACAACGCCTGCGCGTCCTGCGTCAACGTAGAAATGAACGCCGCCGTGCGCGGATCGGCCGGGCGCGAGAACAGCGTGCGTGATTCGCCCGCTTCCACTACCACCCCGTCCAGCAGAAACACCACTTCCCGCGATACGTTCGCCGCCAGCCGCAGATCGTGCGTGGCCATCAGCATGGTCATGCCTTCGGCCGCGAGCTGACG
>CAJYKY010000173.1 GCA_913775005.1 uncultured Achromobacter sp. | reverse complement strand
CGCACCGACAGGCTGACGGTGATGTCCGCATGCGCCGCCTGAAAGCCGGCCAGCCGCGGGATCAGCCAGGTGGTGGCCAGCGTGGGCACCACCGCAATATGGATGCTGCGGCCCATGCCCGTGCGGCTGACAAGTCCAAAGGTGTCTTTTTCGATCTGGTCCAGATGGTGGCGGATCCGGCCGGCGTATTCCGCGCCGTGGTCGGTCAGCACGATGCGCCGGCGCACGCGCGTGAACAGCTGCACGCCCAGCCGCGACTCCAGGCTGGCCACCTGGCGGTAGACGGCGCTATGCGTGAGCGACAGCTCCTCGGCGGCGCGGGAAAAGCTGCCCAGCCGGGCGGAAGCTTCGAACGCCTGGAGCGCGCTCAAATTGGGGATGCCGTTTCTCATGGACAGAGGCAGGACTTACGTGCCAGCGAAGCAATAGATTGTGCAATTTTATCAATTGCGTTGTGCGATCAAGGAACATATCCTCAAGAGTCTTATCCTCGGCTTACCACGACACCCCATCATGTCTCAGCAAGATTCCCGCCTTGGCGGTCATATTCTGGTCGACCAACTGGTCGCCCAGGGCGTCAAACACGTATTCTGCGTTCCCGGCGAGAGCTATCTTGCGGTGCTGGACGGCCTGCACGATGCCGACATCAAGGTCACGGTCTGCCGCCAGGAAGGCGGCGCCGCCATGATGGCTGATGCCCACGGCAAGCTGACCGGCGAACCCGGCATCTGCATGGTGACGCGCGGCCCGGGCGCGTCCAACGCGCTGGCTGGCGTGCACATCGCCAAGCAGGACTCGACCCCGCTGATCCTGTTCGTGGGCCAGATCGAACGCGGCATGCGCGAGCGTGAAGCCTTCCAGGAAATGGACTACCGCGCCGTCTTCGGCACGCAGGCCAAATGGGTGACCGAGATCGATCAGGTCGAACGCATTCCGGAACTGATTTCGCGTGCGTTTCACATCGCCACGTCCGGCCGTCCCGGCCCCGTCGTGATTGCGCTGCCCGAAGACATGCTGGTGGAAGCCGCCAAGGTGGCCGACGCCCCGCGCTACGAAGTCATCGACGCCGCCCCCACGGCTGGCCAGCTGGCTGACCTGGAAAAGCTGCTGGCCGAGGCCAAGAACCCCGTCGCCATCCTGGGCGGCACGCGCTGGGACGCCCGCGCCGTGCAACAGTTTGCCGACTTCGCACAGCGTCACGCGCTGCCGACCGCCGTGTCGTTCCGCCGCCAGATGCTGTTCCCGGCCGACCACCCGTGCTTTATCGGCGACGTGGGCCTGGGCATCAACCCGGCGCTGCTCAAGCGCGTGGCCGATGCGGACCTGATTCTGCTGGTGGGCGGCCGCATGTCGGAAAACCCCAGCCAGGCCTACACGCTGCTGGACATCCCGGTGCCCAAGCAAAAACTCGTGCACGTGCATCCCGACACCGCCGAGCTGGGCCGCGTCTACCGCGCCACGCTGGCCATCAACACGTCGCCGGCCGCCTTTGCAGATTCGCTGACCGGCCTGAAGGCCCCGGCCAAGCCCGTCTGGGCCGAAGGCACGCAAGCGATGCGCGAGTCCTACCTGAAGTGGAGCGACCCGGAAGCCATCACCACGCCGGGCGCCTTGCAGATGGGCCAGGTCATGGCCTACCTGGAAAAGACGCTGCCCGCCGACGCCATCATGACGAACGGCGCCGGCAACTACGCCACGTGGCTGCATCGCTTCCACCGGTTCACCCGCTTTGGCACGCAGCTGGCCCCCACTTCCGGTTCGATGGGCTACGGCCTGCCGGCCGCCGTGGGCGCCAAGCGCGTCTGGCCTGACAAGACCGTCGTCTGCTTTGCAGGTGACGGCTGCTTCCTGATGCACGGCCAGGAATTCGCCACGGCCGTTCAGTACGACCTGCCGATCGTGGTGGTGCTGGTGGACAACGGCATGTACGGCACCATCCGCATGCACCAGGAAAAGCACTACCCCGGCCGCGTGTCCGCGACCGAACTGAAGAACCCGGACTTCGCCGACTACGCGCGCGCCTTCGGCGGCCACGGAGAACGTGTCGAAACCACCGAACAATTCGGTCCGGCCTTTGAACGCGCAGTAGCCAGCGGCAAGCCCGCCATCCTGCACTGCTTCATCGACCCCGAAACCATCACCCCGTCGACGACCTTGGAAAAGATCCGCGACGCGGCCTTCAAAGCCCAGCACTGATACCGATCGCACGGCAAGAAAAGCGGCAGCGCGCCCCGGCGCGCCGTCCGCGCAAACCCCAGCTTGCCGCGCGAATTATTTTAGGTTTAAACTTTTAAAATTCCGAATACGGAAATCCATAGCGGAGACCCAGCATGTCCTCGAATCCCTCTTTTGAATGGCAAGATCCCCTGTTGCTGGACCAGCAACTGACCGAAGAAGAACGCATGGTGCGCGACGCCGCCCACGCCTATTCGCAGGACAAACTTGCCCCCCGCGTGCTGAACGCCTTCCGCAACGAGAAGACCGATCCGGAAATCTTCTCGGAAATGGGCGAACTCGGCCTGCTCGGCGCCACCATCCCCGAGGAATACGGCGGCGCTGGCCTGAACTACGTCAGCTACGGCCTGATCGCCCGCGAAGTCGAACGCATCGACTCCGGCTACCGCTCCATGATGAGCGTGCAGTCGTCGCTGGTGATGGTGCCCATCAATGAATTCGGCAGCGAAGCGCAAAAGCAGAAGTACCTGCCCAAGCTGGCTCGCGGCGAATGGATCGGCTGCTTCGGCCTGACCGAACCGAACCACGGCTCCGACCCCGGCGGCATGGAAACGCGCGCTGTCAAAACGTCTGACGGCTACAAGATTTCCGGCAACAAGATGTGGATCACCAACTCGCCCATCGCGGATGTGTTTGTGGTGTGGGCCAAGTGCGTCGGCGGCGACTTCGACGGCAAGATCCGCGGCTTCATCCTGGACAAGGGCATGAAGGGCCTGTCGGCTCCGGCTATTCACGGCAAGGTCGGCCTGCGCGCGTCGATCACCGGCGAAATCGTCATGGACGAAGTGGAAGTGTCCGCTGACCAGATGATGCCCGGCGTGTCCGGCCTGAAGGGTCCGTTCACGTGCTTGAACTCGGCCCGCTACGGCATTGCCTGGGGCGCTGTCGGCGCCGCAGAAGCCTGCTGGCACACCGCCCGCCAGTACACGCTGGACCGCAAGCAGTTTGGCCGCCCGTTGGCTGCCAACCAGCTGATCCAGAAAAAGCTGGCCGACATGCAAACCGAAATCACGCTGGCGCTGCAAGGCTGCCTGCGTTTGGGCCGCATGAAAGACGAAGGCACCGCCGCCGTTGAAATCACCTCGATCATGAAGCGCAACTCTTGCGGCAAGGCGCTGGACATCGCCCGCCTCGCGCGCGACATGCTCGGCGGCAACGGTATCTCTGACGAATTCGGCGTGGCTCGCCACCTGGTCAACCTGGAAGTGGTCAGCACGTACGAAGGCACGCACG
>CAJYKY010000172.1 GCA_913775005.1 uncultured Achromobacter sp. | reverse complement strand
TCCACCACTTCGGCCGCCAGGCCCGGGTCCAGCGCGGAGGTCGGTTCGTCGCACAGCAGCACGCGCGGCGCGGGCGCCAAGGCGCGGGCGATGGCCACGCGCTGCTGCTGCCCGCCGGAAAGCTGGGCGGGCCAGGCGTCGGCCTTTTCGGCCATGCCCACCTTCTTCAGCAATTCCTCGGCGCGCGCGCGGGCGCGATCCAGCGGCCACTTCTGCACGGTCAGCAGGCCTTCCATCACGTTGCCGATCACCGTCTGATGCGGAAACAGCTGGAAGTTCTGGAACACCATGCCGGTCTGCTTGCGCACGCGCTGCACCTGATCGCGAGACAGCTTGCCGCCCGGCTCGAACGTGACGGTTTCCGGTCCGATGGCAAGCGTGCCGCGATCCGGCACTTCCAGCAGATTCACGCAGCGCAAGAGCGTACTCTTGCCACTGCCCGACGGGCCGATCAACGCGGTGACGCTGCCTTCGGCGATGCTGACGTCCACCTCTTTCAGCACCGGATTGCCGCCAAAGGACTTTTCGATTTTTTGCAGGCGGATCATCGGCTCTTCTCGGAAAACACGGCGTGCTGGCCAAAGCGCTTCTCCAGCCGCACCTGCGCGGCGGACAGCACCGAGCTGAACACCAGATAGATCAGCGCGGCCTCGGTATAGAGAATCAGCGGTTCATAAGTGACTGCGGCGATACGCTGCGCGGCCTGGAAGATTTCGGGCACGGTCAGCACCGCCGCCAGCGACGTGTCCTTGACCAGTGCAATGAACGAGTTCGACAGCGGCGGCACCGCCACGCGCGCCGCCTGCGGCAGGATCGTGCGCCGCAGCGCCTGGGCGCGCGTCATGCTGAGCGAATACGCCGCTTCCCATTGACCCTTGGTGATGGATTCGATGGCGCCGCGGATCACTTCCGAGTTGTACGCGCCCACGTTCAGCGTGAAGCCGATCAGCGCGGCAGGCAACGGATCCAGCACGATGCCCACGCTGGGCAGGCCGTAGAAGATCACGAACAGCTGCACCAGCAAGGGCGTGCCGCGAATCAGCCACACATAGAAACGCACCAATGCCACCAGCGGCGCGGGGCCGAACAGCCGGATCAGCGCCACCACAAAGGCCAGCGCCAAACCCAGCGCAAACGACATCAGCGTAAGGGGAGCGGTGAAGACCAGGCCGGCGTGCAGCAAGGGCCAGAACGAATCGGCCATCAGCTGCACCCAGGCCGGCACGGTCCAGGACCCGATCTGCGCCAGCAGCCAATCGGGCATGACGGCTTGCAGCCAGGTGGGTAGCGTCATGAAAGTGGCCGCCGTTTACTGCGCCGACAGATCCGTGCCGAAGTATTTGACCGAGATCGTCTTGTACGTGCCATCTGCCTTGATGTCGGCCAGCGCCTTGTTGATGGCAGCTTGCAGCTCGGGGTTGCCCTTGCGGATCAGCACGCCCGAATTGCTGAATTCGGCGGTCTTGTCGGTGGCGGCGATCTTCACCTTGGCGTTGGGCTTTTGCTTCTTGAAGTCCAGGAACGACAGGTTGTCGTTGACGGTGGCTTCCACGCGGCCCGAGGTCAAGAGGTCGATGGCTTCATTGAAGCCTTGCACCGCAATCACTTCCGCGCCGTGCGATTGCGCCAGCTTGCCGAAGTTGCTGGTCAGCGTGTTGGCCGACTTCTTGCCCTTCAGGTCGTCAAAGGATTTGATGCTGGTGTTGTCGTCGCGCACGATCAACACAGCGGCGGACGAAATGTAGGGGTCTGAAAAATCGTATTTGGCGCGGCGCGCATCTGTGATGCCCACCTGGTTGATGACGGCGTCGTAGCGCTTGGCGTCCAGCCCGGCGATCAGGCCGTCCCATTTGCCTTCGACAAATTGCGGCTTCACACCCAGGCGTTCAGCGATGGCGCGGCCAATGTCCACGTCAAAACCGGTAAGCTGCCCCGATGCGTCGTGGAAGGTGAAAGGGGCGTAGGTGCCTTCGGTGCCAATCTTGAAGACGCCGGCAGATTTGATCTGGTCCAGGCCCGTTTGGGCGTGTGCGGCGGTAAGGGCGGCGGTCTGGATCAGGCCGGCGATGAACAACGAGCGGAAGAGTTTCATGGCGATGCTCCAGAAATGATCGGTGTCATTCTTGAGAGCAAGGGATCTGCCATGCCCTCAGACGTAGCCGCACTCTATCAACGCGCCTATTTTTCCACAAAGCATAAGGAATAGTAAAAATATAACCAACAGTCATAAGATTGGCGCGACGCATTGCCTTGGCCCGACAACCAGCGTCGGGCAAGGTCATTCAATCGGCAACCAACACGGAGATCGATGTGGAACAGCAATGGAACAGGCGGGCGTTCATGATGGCGGCGGCCGGCGCGGCGGCGATGGCGGGCGCGATGCCCGCGTCGGGGCAAGGCGCAAGCAGCTTGCGGCGCACGCCCGGTGGCGGCAGCATCACTGACGTTTCCGGCCTGCGCGTGGGGCATTACACCGAGACGCGGCGGCCCACGGGCTGCACCGTCATCATCGCGGAAGCGGGCGCTACGGCGGGCGTGGACGTGCGCGGCGCGGCGCCCGGCACGCGCGAAACGGACCTGCTCAATCCCGTGAACATGGTGGAAAAGGTGCACGCCATTGTGCTGTCGGGCGGCAGCGCGTTCGGACTGGATGCCGCCAGCGGCGTCATGCGCTATCTGGAAGAAAAGAAGATCGGCTTCGATGTGGGCGTGGCGCATGTGCCTATCGTGCCAGCGGCCATTCTGTTCGACCTGGGCGTGGGCGATGCGTCCATCCGCCCGGATGCAGCGGCCGGCTATCAAGCCTGCAAATCGGCCACGGCCGATGCGCGCGAAGAAGGCAACGTCGGCGCGGGCACCGGCGCCACCGTAGGCAAGCTGTACGGGCCGCAGCGCGCGATGAAGGGCGGCTTGGGCACAGCGTCGCTGACCGTGGCGGGCGTGACGGTGGGCGCCATCGTGGCCGTCAACGCAGTGGGCGATGTGATCGACCCGAACACCGGGCGTATCCTGGCCGGCGCGCGCACGCCGGACGGCAAACATCTGCTGGACACTCGCGCGGCGATCTTGGCGGGCGACTTGCCCAAGTCGATGCGTGAAGGCACCGCCACCACCATCGGCGTGGTGGCCACCGATGCGCGCCTGACCAAGGCGCAGGCGCAGAAGATTGCCGGCATGGCGCACGACGGGCTCGCGCGCAGCATCAACCCCATCCACACCATGCTGGACGGCGACACGATCTTCGCCTTGGGCACCGGCACGTCCGGCAAGCCGGGCAACGTGATGCTGCTGGGGGTGATGGCGGCGGAAGCCATGGCGATTGCCGTGCAGCGCGCCATTCTTGCGGCGCGTGCCGTCGAAGGCTTTCCGGCTGCCGTCGACTTCGTTGCCTGATGGCTGGCGCGCCGCGCTGACGCGAACTTGTCATCCTGCGGGCGGATCATGACGGGGCCGGCGCGTAGCCGGCGTCCCGGGAGGCCGCATGTACGCAGGGGAACGATTCAACGGCGCGACGCATCTGGCGGGGCTGGCGATGGCCGTGGCCGCATCGGGCGTGCTGATCTCGCGCGCGGCTGAGCTGAATGTGGATGCGCGGCAGGTCATCAGCTGCGCGGTGTTCGCGGCGTCGATGATCGCCGTGTACGCCTCGTCCGTGCTGTATCACTGCACGCGCGGCCCGAACAAGGCGCGCTGGGCCAAGGCCGATCATTGCGCCATCTATCTGCTGATCGCCGGCACCTATACGCCGCTGGCGTTCGGCCCCATCCACCACGCCTGGGGCGCGGCGATGGGGGTGGCGATCTGGCTGCTGGCGGCCGTGGGCATCAGCCGCGAACTGTGGTGGGCGCGCGGCGCGGCGCCGGCCTTGCCGCTGTATCTGGCAATGGGCTGGCTGGGCGTGATGTTCGCCGCGCCCATTGCGGGCGCGCTGTCGTCAGCGGGATTGGCCTGGCTGCTGGCGGGCGCCGCGGCTTATACCGTGGGCACCTTGTTCTATGTGAACGTCAAGCGCTGGCGCCACGCCCACGGGGTCTGGCACCTGTTCGTCATGGGCGGCTCGGCCTGCCATTTCGTCACCGTGTTCGGCTTCCTGCGATTCGGCATGCAGGCTTGATCCGGTAGCGGTTTAGCGCCAGCTGGCCAGTGGCAGCATGCCGTCGCGGTCTTTCACTTTCCGCATGACGATATGCGAACACATGTCGCGCACGCCCGCGATCTTGCTGAGCTTGTCTTCCACGAACTGCGAAAACGCCGACAAGTTGCGCGTGCGCACCGTCAGGATGTAGTTGGACGCGCCCGTCACGATGCAGGCTTCGGTGATTTCGTCATGCGCGGCGATGCCCGCAAGGAATGCCTCGTGCCACCCCGGACGCGCCTGGTCCAGCGACACGTGCACGATGGCTTCCAATTCAAAGCCCAGCTTTTCGGCGTCCAGCACCGCGCGATAGTTGCGGATGAAGCCGCCTTCTTCCAGCGCGCGCACGCGGCGCAGGCAGGCCGAGGGTGATAGCGCCACCTGCTCGGCCAGGTCCTGATTGCTGAGGTGGCCGTTCTCTTGCAGGCGATACAGGATGCGGTGGTCGATAGCGTCTAACTGCATGATGCAATCCAATTCGAATTTTTAACGATTCCTGCAATTTACTGCGGAAACCTAGGGTAAGCCACGCCTCGTTTTGCAATTTCCAGGCTCCGGCGCGCTGCTATCCTGTTGGGCAGCATATCGCCCCGAAGGAGCTTGGCATGACCACCCGCGAAGATTGCGTCGTCCTAGACCGCAAAGACCCCCTGGCCCCACTGAAAGACCGCTTCGAGCTGCCGCCCGGCGTGCTCTATATGGACGGCAACTCGTTGGGCGTCATGCCCAAGACCGCCGCCGCCCGCGCGGCCAGCGTCATCACCGAAGAATGGGGCACCGGCCTCATCCGCAGCTGGAACACGGCTGGCTGGTTCGAACTGCCCGCGCGCCTGGGCGACAAGCTGGGCCGCCTGCTGGGCGCGCGCGACGGTGAACTGGTCGTCACCGACACCACCTCGCTGAACATCTTCAAGGCGCTAGCCGCCGCGCTGCGCATCCAGCAGACCAAGCAGCCCAAGCGCCGCGTCATCCTGTCCGAACGCGACAATTTCCCGACGGATCTGTACATGATCCAGGGCATGATCGACCTGCTTCAGCAGGGCTACGAGATGCGCCTGATCGACAACGACCTGCCGCTGGACAAGGCGCTGGACGACTCCGTTGCCGTGATGCTGCTGTC
This sequence comes from uncultured Achromobacter sp., assembly GCA_913775005.1. Lineage (GTDB taxonomy): Bacteria > Pseudomonadota > Gammaproteobacteria > Burkholderiales > Burkholderiaceae_B > Achromobacter. The sequence goes on along the minus strand of CAJYKY010000172.1, from coordinate 1,755 downwards.
GCACGTGAATTACCGCAGCGGCCAGATGCATGACATGGCGGCCGTCACCGCCCTGGCGCACGAGCGCGGCGCGCTGGCCATCTGGGACTTGGCGCACGCCGCCGGCGCGGTGCCGGTGGATCTGAACGGCGCCAACGCCGACTTCGCCGTGGGCTGCACCTATAAGTACCTGAATGGCGGCCCGGGTTCGCCCGCCTTCATCTGGGTGGCGCCGCGCCACACCAAAGACTTCTGGCAGCCGCTGTCCGGCTGGTGGGGCCACACGCGGCCGTTCGACATGGCCGTGGCTTACGAACCGGCTGGCGGTATCCGCCGTTATCTGTGCGGTACGCAGCCGATCGTGTCCTTGTCGATGGTGGAATGCGGCCTGGACGTGGCGCTGGACGCCGACATGGCGCAAGTGCGCAGCAAGTCGCTGGCGCTGGCGGACCTGTTCATCAAGCTGGTCGAAGAACGTTGCGCCGACCACCCGCTGACGCTCGTCACGCCGCGCAACCATGCCGAGCGCGGCAGCCACGTCAGCTTCTGCCATCCCAATGGCTACGAGGTGATGCAGGCGCTGATCGCCCGTGGCGTGATCGGTGACTACCGTGAACCCGAAGTGCTGCGCTTTGGCCTGACGCCGCTGTACTTCGGCTTTGCCGATGTCTGGGACGCCGTCGACATTTTGAAAGACGTGCTGGACAGCCGCAGCTGGGATCAGCCCCAGTTCAAGCAGCGCTCGGCCGTGACCTGAGGCGGACTAATCCGACCCGACAATCAACCATAACGCGTAAAGCGAGCGCAGGACGAGGAGGAGACAATGCAACAACCACAACAGGGGTTCAGTCAGATCGCGGCGCGGGAACAGGGGCTGAAGCGGCGCCTGACCTCGGGCCAGATGAGCATGATCGCTATCGGGGGCGCGATTGGCACCGGCCTTTTTCTGGGCAGCAAGTTCGCCATCGGCTTTGCCGGCCCCAGCGTCATCCTCAGCTACGCCATCGGCGGGCTGATCACGTTGTTGCTGATGGGCTGCCTGGCGGAAATGACCGTCGCGCATTCCACTTCGGGTTCATTCGGCGCCTATGCCGAGCACTACATCAGCCCACTCGCGGGCTTTCTGGTGCGCTATGCGTACTGGTCATGCGTGGTGCTGGCGGTGGGCACGGAAGTGACGGCGGTGGCCGAATACATGCACTTCTGGTTCCCCGATGTGCCGGGCTGGATATGGGTGTGCGTGTTCTCGGCGGCGCTGATCCTGATCAACGCCATGAGCGTCAAGGCGTTTGGCACCATCGAATACTGGTTCTCGACGATCAAGATCACCGCCATCGTGGCCTTCATCATCCTGGGCGCGTATGTGGTTTGGGGCAATCCGCAGTACGGCGTGGCGCAGTACACCTCGCACGGCGGGTTCTTTCCCAACGGCGTGTGGGGGATGTGGATCGCAGTGGTAATTTCGATCTTCAGCTACCTGAGCGTCGAGATGATCGCGGTGGCCGCAGGCGAAGCCGAAGACCCTGAACGCGCCGTCAAGCAGGCGTTTCGCGCCACGATCGTCCGGCTGGTGGTGTTCTATCTGCTGACGCTGGCGTTGATTCTGGCGATTGTGCCGTGGAATGAAGCGGGCAAGGAAGGCAGCCCCTTCGTGAAGGTGATGCTGGCGCTTCAGATTCCGGGCGCCGCGGGCGTCATCAACTTCATTGTGCTGGTGGCGGCGCTGTCAGCCATGAACAGCCAGCTCTACATCACCACGCGCATGATGTTCAGCCT
>CAJYKY010000171.1 GCA_913775005.1 uncultured Achromobacter sp. | reverse complement strand
CCTACGCCACCCACGGCGGCGTTGAAAAGAAGCGCTTCGAGCTGTTTGCGCTGGTGGCCTCGATCATCGGCAAGTGCCATTTCTGCGTGGCTTCGCACTACGAGAACCTGAAGAACGACGGCCTGACGACCGAACAGCTGCGCGACGCCGGCCGTATCGCTGCCGTGGTGAACGCTGCTGCGCTGGCGTTGGCCGCCCAAGGCAAGTAATCAAGCCTGAGGGCATCGCTGCCACTGAACGAGCCGCAATAAAAAACCCGCCTGTCATTGCCGACAGGCGGGTTTTTCTTTGGCGTAGCGGCCAGCAGCGTTTATTGCTTCTTGGCCATGTCCGACGTGGTGGGCAAGCCGTTGGCCGTCCATGCCTCGACACCGCCGCGATACCAATAGGCCGACCATCCCAGCGAACCCGCACGCAGGGCCGCGTTGTAAGACGAACGGTCATTCATGCCGGCGCCGACAAACACGATTGCCTGTCCGCGATTGTTGTTCGCCTTCTTCAGCAGCCAGGCGTCCAGCGCGCTTTGCAGCTGGTCCGTCACGCTGCCGTCCGACCCGGCGTCGGGCAGCGGATAGCCAATCGGCAAGGTATCGCGCAGCCCGCTGGTATCCACGATCACCAGGTTCTTGTCATTCTTGACCATGCCGACCAGATCCGCAGTGGTGATCAGCTTGGCGCGATAGATCTGATTCGGCGTCGGCCCCTTGTAAGGCGCGGCAAACAACAGCGAGGTCGGCGGTACGCCCATGTCTTGCAGTTCGTCGATGGCGCTGGGCGGCATGCCCTGCCCCGGCGACGTCCTGGGTTGCTGTTGCGGTTGTTGTTGCGGCTGTTGACCTGGCGCCTTGCCGCCCCCTTGCGCCACCACTTCACCACCCACCGTACCCATTTCGATGTCGGAAATCATCACCGCGATATTTTCGATCAGCTCATAGCACATGGTGATCGAGCCTTCACGCGGCGCATACCAGGCATTGAGCTTGCCGCAGTCCTTGAACACCACGTTCACCGGGCGGGGCAACACATAGGTCTGGCCAAGCAGCTTGATGTTGGCCGTAATGGCGTCCGACAAGTTGTTCGCAAAGAGATTGCCGATCTTGCGCTTGGACGGCTCGAACACCACGTTGACCGGCGCGCCCGGCGCGTTGGCCGGCTGCTGGCCATCGGGCGACCACGTGCCGACGCGGGTGTGCGGTGCCAGGATCCTGCGCCAGGCGCGGTTCTGCTTGTTGAATTCATCGCTGCAACGCGCCTTCGTCCGATCCTCCAGGCCGACATGCTTGGCCACCGATTCAAACACCGCCGGGTTGCCGCCATACATGATGCACAGCATGTTGCGAAAGCGCTTGAGGTCGCCCGTATGCTCGTCCTGCCAGGCCGACGATTCCGACGCGCCCCGCTTTTCCGCCAGCTTGCCGCTGTAGTACCACTGCAAGGCGGCGTAGGTCGCAGCGTCGCGCGCCATGGTGTTCGTGTCCGGGTCGGACGACGGATACATCGTCGGCTCAACAATCTGCAAGGCGGCGTAGATGTCGACCGCGTCTTCTTCAGCGCCCGTCGACGGCAGTTCCAATTCGCCGATCAGCGCGTGGCCGAACTCGTGCATGAAGATACTGCGCATGATGCCGACGTACACCGACACGATGCGCATGGTGTCGCCGCCAAAGCGCGGGTACGGGCCAGCACCTGGCAAGCCGGAGCCGCCAGAATTGGATGCGGGGTTGGCGGCGGGCGGCGGCGCCTTCTGCGGCGCACCTGAACCACCCGCGGCTCCACCACGCGGCGGCAATCCCGCAGGTGCCGGCGCCGCAGCGCCGCTGCGCGGCGGCAAGCCGCTGCCTTGCTGGGCTGGCGTGCCTTGCCGGGGCGCCAGGTCGGTAGTAATTGAAAAGTCGGCGATGCCGAACGTGCCGACGTCGTAGGCCATGACGCCGATATCGGCGCCCACAGCGGACGAGTCGGTGACGTCGCCCACCACCTTGCCGTTCACGATGAAGCGCGCCGCGCCCGGCAGCTCAACGACCTTGATGCGGTCGGAGCCATCCAGCTTGGCCAGGTTGGGGATGGTGGCGATATCGCGGCGCTTGTCGCCTTCCAGACAGAACAGAATGGTGTTCTTGTCGGCGGTGATCTCGATCAAGCACAAGCCCTTGGTCGCGCGATTATTCAGCGCGACGCCAATGGACGCCTTGGGATTCTGCGAATTCACCACGACGTTCACGTCGGTGACGCGGCCTTGCTCGGGCGCAGGGCCGACGCGGAGATAGAACGTCTGTTCGCTGCCAGGCGTGGCCGGATTGCGCAGCGTGAACCACCCGTCTTGCACAGCTGCGGTCCACCCTTGCAGCATCTGCTGTCTTACGCCGGTTGCAAGCGGTCCAAGTTGTTGTTCGAACTCGGCATGGGCAGGCGCGCTGATTGCAACCAGGGCCGAAAACAGGGCGACGCCGCGTAAACGCATCTGAATGTCTCTAAGTGGGCGGAATGAGGTGCGCAGAATATTCCAGATCTATCTGACCCGCTTATTCATTTGTTAAAGATGTATATCAAAGTAAAAGCCCCGGGAATGCCGGGGCTTTCCATACAGCGAGTGCCGCCCGTTTGGCGACACGCGACATCAGGAAGTGGTGCGCGCCAACAACGCTACGACGGTCGCGGCGATGCCTTCCTTGCGGCCCAGATAGCCCAGGCCCTCGTTCGTCTTCGCCTTGATGTTGACCTCGGTCTCGGCCAGGCCCGTGTCGGCCGCGATGTTCGCCACCATGGCGGGCGCATGCGGCCCGATCTTGGGCGCCTGCGCATGCAAGGTGGCGTCGATGTTCACGGGCGTCCACCCGGCCTTGCGCACCCGCGCCATCGCCTCGCGCAGCAGGACGCGGCTATCCGCGCCTTTGAACGCCGGATCCGTATCGGGAAAGTGGCGGCCGATGTCGCCCAGGCCGGCTGCGCCCAGCAGCGCATCGGTGATGGCATGCAGCAGCACGTCCGCATCCGAATGCCCCAACAGGCCGTGCGTGTGCGGAATCGTGACGCCGCCGATGATCAGCGGCCGGCCTTCAACCAGGGCGTGCACGTCAAACCCCTGCCCAACACGAAAAGGAATGCTCATAACCATTTTTCCATCAGTTCGAAATCATCTGGCCACGTCACCTTGAAGTTGCGCAAGGCGCCTGGAACCAGCAAGGGCGCATAGCCCGCGGCTTCCAAAGCAGAGGCCTCGTCGGTGACCGACACGCCATTCACACAGGCCGCCGTCAGCGCATCGCGCAGCACGCCAGCCCGAAACATCTGCGGCGTTTGCGCCAGCCACAAGCCATTGCGGTCCAGCGTGCGTTCCACCCGGTCATGGCCGCCCTTGACCGTATCGGCCACCGGCAGGGC
>CAJYKY010000170.1 GCA_913775005.1 uncultured Achromobacter sp. | reverse complement strand
CCTTCACGTCCGGCTCCACCGGCAGCCCCAAGGGCGTGTGCCTGGGCGCCAGCGAAATGCTGGCCGTGGCAGACAGCCTGGCCCATGCCACGCGCGATCTGCATATCGGCCGGCACCTGACGGCCTTGCCGCTGCCGGTTTTGCTGGAGAACATCGCCGGCGTGTACGCACCGCTGATCGAAGGCGCGGCGATCTGCGCGATGCCTTTGCAGACAGTCGGGCTGCAAGGCTCATCGCGCTTTGACCCGGCGGCCTTTCACGAGGCCTTGTCGGGCAGCGGGGCGCAAAGCGTCATCGTGCTGCCGCAGATGCTGCGCGCCTATACGGGCTGGTTGACTGCGATGCGCTTGCGGGCGCCGGCCGCGTTGCGCCTGGTCGCCGTCGGCGGCGCGGCAGTCGGTCCGGATTTGCTGGATGCCGCGCGGGCGCAAGGCGTTGCCGCGTATGAAGGTTATGGCTTGTCCGAAGCCTGTTCCGTGCAGACCTTGAACCTGCCCGCTGCGGATTGCCCGGGTTCTGCGGGGCGGCCCTTGCCGCACGCCCGCGTGCGGATCGCGGCGGACGGAGAAATCGAGGTCGCGGGCGCGCTCGCGCTGGGCTATTTGGGGCAGCTTGCCGCCCCGGCGGCGTGGTTGCCGACCGGCGACCTGGGGCATCTGGACGACGCCGGCTTTCTGCACATTCAGGGCCGCAAGAAGAATCTGTTGATTACCGGCTTTGGCCGGAACGTGTCGCCCGAATGGGTCGAGCTGCGCTTGAACGATCAGTCTGCCATCGCGCATGCCGTGGTGCTGGGCGAGGGCCAGGCCCAGCTGGGCGCCGTGATCTGGCCGCTGGCCGACGCCAGCGATGGTGACATCGCCGCCGCCATCGCGCGCGTGAACGCGTCGCTTCCTGACTATGCACGCATCGGCGTCTGGATGCGCGCGCGCGCCGATTTCTCGGCGTCCAGCGGCCTGGCCACGATCAATGGCCGGCCACGCCGCGCCGCCGTGTCGGAATTGCATGCTGACCTTCTTTTCGCGGAAAACCGCACAACCGCTGGTGTCCATTCATCATGACTTTCTTCGAACAATTGCTAGACCAAACGCGCGAGGCCCGGGAGTCTCTGGTCACGATCCCCATCATTCAGGATTGCCTGCGGGGCGATGTCGCGCTGCCCGCCTATGTGGCCTTCTTGCGCGAGGCCTATCACCATGTCAGCCATACCGTGCCGCTGATGCACGCTTGCCGCGCCCGCATGCCGGCGCGGCTGGCGTGGATGGAGGCGGCCATCGATGAATACATCGAAGAAGAGACCGGGCACGACGAGTGGATTCTGAACGACCTGCGCGCATTGGGGCAGGACGCCGATGCGATCCGCGCGGCCGGCCCCGGCGCGCAGACTGAAATCATGGTGGCCTACGCCTACGACATGATTGCGCGCAAGAACCCGGTGGGGTTCTTCGGCATGGTGCATGTGCTGGAGGGCACCAGCGTGACGCTGGCGCTGAACGCCGCCCAGCAGATCCAGACGGCGCTGCGGCTGCCACCCGCCGCGTTCAGCTACCTGCGCTCACACGGCACGCTGGATCAGGAGCACACCGCGCATTTTGCGGAATTGATGAACCGCCTGGATGACGCCCGCGACCAAGCTGCCGTCATCCATGCCGCCAACCGCTTCTACGGCTTGTACGGCGCGATCTTCCGCGCGCTGCCACGCGCCAGCGCGCAGGGGAGCCCCGCATGAGTCCACGCGACGCTTCCATTGTGTTGACCGGCGCGGCGGGCGGCTTGGGCAGTGCCATTGCGCGCCAACTGTTTGACGAAGGCGCGAGCCTGCTGCTGGTGGGCCGTTCCGAAGGACCGCTGCTGGCGCTCGCGCAATCATTGAATGCCGGCGCCCGCGACCGCGTGCGCGTCGATGCGCTGGTGGTGGATGTCACCACCGAACATGGCCGCGCCGCCATCATCGATGCAGCGGCGGCCCGAGGCGCGAACGTGCTGATCAACAATGCGGCCGTCGCGGCGTTTGGTCCGGCGCAGGGCCTTCAGGCGGACCTTGCGCGCCGCGTCGTCGACACGAACATCGCGGCGCCCATGCTGCTGACAGCGGGCATGCTGCCGATGCTGCTGACCCGCACGCAGGCGCAGGTGCTGAACATCGGCTCGACGCTGGGCAGTCTTGGCGTGCCGGGGTTTTCCGCTTACGCGGCCAGCAAGGCCGCGCTTCGAATCTATAGCGAGGCGCTGCGCCGCGAGCTTGCCGACACCCGCGTCAGGGTGCAGTACTACGCGCCGCGCGCCATCGATACCGCCTTCAATTCGCCGCAGGTGCAGGCGTTCAACCAGGCGACGGGCTCGGCCAGCGATACACCCGAAGTGATTGCGCGAGGGGTGTCGCGCATGCTGCATAGCGGGTCACGCCAGCGCTTTGCAGGCGGCTTCGAAAGTATCGCCGCGCGGCTGAACGGTTTGTGCCCCGAGTGGCTGGATAGCGCGTTTGCGAAGCATCGCCGCGCGCTGATGTCTTTGAAATTTCCTTCAGGAGCTTCCTCATGATGACGATCACCGGCTTTCGCCACCTGGCCTTGCGCCTTGCCGCCGCTACAGCAATGACCCTGTCGTGTGCGGCATGGGCCGCGCCCGCGGACTTGGACCAGGGCATACGCGCCTTGCAGAACGACTGGGCCACCATCCAATACAAGACGCCGCCCGAGCAACGCGCGGCGCAGTTCGAAGCGCTGTCGCAGCAGGCCCATGCGCTGACGGCCCGCTACGCGGCAAAAGCCGAACCGCATATCTGGGAAGGCATCATCCTGAGTTCCTGGGCCGGCGCAAAAGGTGGCATGGGCGCGTTGGGACTGGCCAAGCAGGCGAAGGCGGAATATGAATCGGCGATCCAGATCGACAGCAAGGCGCTGGATGGCTCGGCGCTGAACAGCCTGGGCGTGTTGTATTACAAAGTGCCGGGATGGCCCGTCGGCTTTGGCGACAACAAGAAGGCCGAGGCGCTGTTGCAGCAGGCGTTGGCGTTGAACCCTGACGGCATCGATCCCAACTACTTCTACGCCGACTATCTGGTGTATCGCAACCGCAAGTCCGAGGCGGTGCCGTACTTGCAGAAGGCGCTGAAGGCGCCGCCGCGCGCAGGCCGCGAAGTGGCGGATGAAGGGCGCCGCGAAGAGGTCAGGGCCTTGTTGAAGTCGGTGCAGTAGGCGAGCGCGCCGCGCCCGGCATGGCGAAGCCGGGCGGCTTGGGACTTTCCCCTAGCCGCAGCATCTTGTCGACGCCGACCCTTAAAAACTATCCAGTCAAATCAACACCTTGCCACGCATTAATTTATAAATTTGATGGTTAGGTCAAAAATTAGTCGATTTTCGTAATCAATCCCCGTCTTTAGACTTCCCATCACTCGTCACCGCCAGGCATTGCGAACGGCGCGGCGGGTGATGGTCCAGGGAACCCCGTCATTGCATGCGTCGCGCGTGTCGCCGGGTGGCTCCTTTCATGAAGCTAGAGACAAATCATGCAACGAATTCTGATCGCCAATCGTGGCGAAATTGCGTGTCGCATCATCCGGGCGGCCAAGGCCCTGGGTATCGAGACGATTGCGCTTTACTCCGATGCGGACGCGGGCGCCTTGCACTGCGAGCTGGCCGATGTCGCGGTACACGTGGGCGCATCGCCCGCCACGCAAAGCTACCTGAACGTCGAGGCGGTGCTTGCTGCGGGCAAGGCGCACGGCGCGGACGGCGTGCATCCCGGTTATGGCTTTCTGTCGGAAAACACGGCGTTTGCTCAAGCGGCGCAGGCGGCCGGCATGAGGTGGATCGGGCCGTCGGTGGAGTCCATCGAAAACATGGGCGACAAGAAGCGCGCAAGAGAGATTGCATCCGCTTGCGGCGTACCCGTGTTGCCGGGCAGCACGCGCTTTTTGCCGCAGGCGCTGGAGGGTTTGGAAGCCGCTGCGGAGCAGGTGGGTTATCCGCTGCTGGTCAAAGCGGCCGGCGGCGGTGGCGGCATCGGGATGAAGCGGGTGGACGACCCGGCCACGCTCGCGGCAACGGTGGCGTCCACGCAGGCGCTTGCGCAAAAGGCGTTCAACGATGGCAGCGTCTATCTGGAACGCTATGTGGCGCGCGCCCGGCATATCGAAATCCAGGTGTTCGGGTTTGGCGATGGCACAGCGGTGCATCTGTTCGAACGCGAATGTTCGATGCAGCGCCGGTTCCAGAAAATTGTGGAAGAGAGCCCGGCGCCGGGTTTAAGCGACGCAGTGCGGACCCGCATGTCGGACGCGGCGGTCGCGTTGGCGGCGGCTCAGCGCTATCAAGGCGCTGGCACCGTCGAGTTCATTCTGGACGCGGACAGCGGTGAGTTCTTCTTCCTGGAAATGAATACGCGGATTCAGGTCGAACACGGCGTGACCGAGCTGGTGACGGGCTGGGATCTGGTGCAGGCGCAGATCCGCCTGGCCGCAGGCACGCTGGCGCCGGTCACGCAAGACAGCATCCAGCGCCGGGGCGCTGCCATCGAATGCCGGCTGTATGCGGAAAACCCGGCCAAGAATTTCTTGCCGTCGCCGGGCAAGCTGACCACGTTCAGCATTGCCGACGCGGCCGGGCTGCGCGTGGATACGGGCGTGCGCCAGGGCGACACGATCTCGCCTTACTACGATCCGATGGTCGCCAAGCTGCTGACGCATGGCGGCAATCGTGAACAGGCGCGTCAGGCGATGCTGACGGCGCTGAAAGGCACGCGCGTGGAAGGCATCAAGACCAATGTCGAGTTCCTGTGCAATGTGATGGAGCATCCGTCCTTTATTGCAGGCGACGTGGACACGGGGTTCGTTACCCGCGAGCTGCCCGCGTTGATTCAGGTGCCGCAAGCCGCCGCCCCGGTGCAGGTGCCGGCATGAGCGCGGTGTCCATCGCGGCGCACGGGCAGGTGGCGTCGTTGCGGGTCGAG
>CAJYKY010000169.1 GCA_913775005.1 uncultured Achromobacter sp. | reverse complement strand
CATGGCGCGGCCGGCGCTTTGCGTGGTGCCCATGCACAGGCCCGCCAGCGTGGCAGCGACCCAGAAAACCGGCGCCGTCACAGCCATGTAGGCCACCAGCACCATGATGATCCAGCCGACAAGCGTGATGGCCAGCGCCGGCTTGTGGCCGATTCGGTCCTGCACATAGCCGAAGGAAAACGCGCCCGCAGCCGCACCGATATTGACGGTGAACACCAGCAGCATGATCTGCGGCGTGGTGAAGCCCATGACTTCCGACGCATACACGGCGGCCAGCGTGATGACCACCGAAATGCCCGCCTGGTAGCAGGCGATGCACATCAGCAGCCGGCGGAATTCCGGAAAATGCTGGCCCGTTTCGCGCCACGCGTAGGCCAGGCGCTTGAGCATGTGCAAGGCTTCGACCTTGCCTGCCTGCGGCCGGCTGCGTTCCTTGAGCATGAAGAAGGACGGCAGCGCAGCCAGCGCAAAAACCGTACACGTGACGACGATGACCCAGGGCACGAAATGCTCGGCCGTCATGCCGCGCGCTTCGGCCTGCGTCACCACGACCAGAGACAGCCCCAGCGTCAGCATCCCGCCGAAATAACCGAAGCTCCAGCCCCAGCCCGACACCCGCCCCAGCGCTTCGGGCCGGGCCAGTTCAGGCAGGAACGCCGCGACGACGGACTCGCCCACGCAATAGCAATAGTTAGAGACGACGATGGCGGCCAGCGCCAGCCACACGTCACCGGGGCCCGCCTGCGTCAGCACCAGCGTGGCCGCCACGCAGCCGATGGTGCTGGTGTAGAGCAGACGCCGCTTGCTGCCATGGGCGTCGGCGCGGGCGCCCAGCGTGGGCATCGTCAACATGATGAGCAGATAGGACAGCGACAGCGCCGCCGTCCAGGCCAGCGTGGCCCACGGGGCGCGCCCGCCGACCACGCCAACAAAATACGTGCTGAACACCGCCGTGAGGATCACGGTGGTGTAGCCGGAATTGGCAAAGTCGTACATGGCCCAGGCCCAGACTTCGCGTTTGGCCACGCCAGGGTTCAGAGGGCCTGAGCCCCCTGCCCTGGCGCGCGGCTCGGAACCGTCAGCTGACGATTCCGGCAGGGTGGGCTGGCTCACAGACCCAGCGCGGCAATGCCAGCTTGTGCGATCAGCACGTCTTCGGTGGACTTCACGCCCGACACGCCGACAGCGCCCACCACGTGGCCATTGACGGTGACCGGCACGCCGCCTTCCAGCATGCCTTCGATCAGCGGTGCCGACAGAAACGACACGCGGCCGCCGTTGATCATTTCTTCATAGATGCGCGATTCGCGGCGGCCCAGCGCGGCCGTCTTGGCCTTGGCCGGTGCAATGTGCGCCGAGATCGGGGCCGCGTCGTCCAGGCGCAGCATGCCCAGCAGATGGCCGCCATCATCGACCACCGAGATGGTCACGGCCCACTTGTTCTGCACGGCGTGTGCTTCGGCCGCGGCGAGAATCTTCTTGACGTCTTCGGCGCTCAGCACGGGTTTGGTATTCATTGCAGCGACTCCTTGATCTGTTCCAGGGCGGTTGGGTCTTCGATGGTTGTCAGGTCTCCGGGATCGCGGCCTTCGCACACGGCGACAATCGCACGGCGCAACACTTTGCCGGACCGGGTCTTGGGCAAGGCGCCCACAAACCGGATCCGGGCGGGCTTGGCCACGGCCCCCAGCTGATCTTCCACCAGCCGCATGATATCGCCTTCCAGCTGCTTTGCCCCTTCCTCTGTGTCGGCCCCTGTCGGATTCTTCAGCACCGCAAACGCCATCGCCACCTGGCCCTTGAGCGCATCCGCCACGCCCACCACGGCGCATTCGGCAATGGCGTTGTGGCTGTTGACCGATTCTTCGATTTCGCGCGTGCCCAGGCGATGGCCCGCTACGTTGATGACGTCATCCGTGCGCCCAAGGATGAACCAATAGCCGTCGGCATCGACCCGCCCCCAATCGAAGGTGGAATACACCTGCCGCCCGGGAATGGACGTGAAATAGGTTTGCACGAAGCGGGCGTCGTCGCCCCAGATGGTGGACATGGCGCCCGGCGGCAGCGGCGGCACAATGGCCACCACGCCCTTTTCCTCGGCCCCGAGGTCTTCGCCCGTGGTTTCGCTGACGATGCGTGCGTCAAAGCCGTAAACCGGAAACGACGGGCTGCCGAAACGGGTAGGCACCTTTTCCACGCCCGGCTGAGCCGACAAGATGGGCCAGCCGGATTCGGTCTGCCAGTAGTTGTCGATGATGGGTTTGCCCAGCCCCTCGGAAATCCACTGCGCGGTCGGTTCATCCAGCGGCTCGCCGGCCAGATACACGGCGCGCAGCGTGGAAAGGTCGTGCCGCTTGAGCAGCGCCGGATCCTGGCGTTTGAGCACGCGCACGGCCGTGGGCGCGGAAAACAGCGTGTTCACGCCGAATTGCTCCACCAGCTTCCACAAGATTGCGCCATCCGGGCGCACCGGGGTGCCTTCGTACAGCACCGTCGCCTGCCCGCCGATCAGCGGGCCATAGACGATATAGGAATGCCCCACGACCCAGCCGATGTCGCTGGTGCAGAAGAACGTGTCGCCCGCGCGGCCGTTGAACAGGTATTCCATGGACGAGGCCAGCGCCACGGCGTAGCCGCCAGTGTCGCGCTGCACCCCCTTGGGTTTGCCCGTGGTGCCAGACGTATAGAGGATGTAGCTGGGTTCGGACGATTCCAGCCACTCTACCGGCACCCGCGCGCCGCGATGCTGTTCGCGCAGCGTGGCGTAGTCCAGGTCGCGCCCGGCCACCGGTTCAAACGGCGCCAGGCCGCGGTCGAACACCACGACAGCGGCGGGCGGCGATTTCGCCAATCCCAGGGCCCGGTCCAGCAGCGGCTTGTAGGGCACGACTTTGCCCGCGCGCGAGCCGCCGTCCGTACACACCACCACCTTAGGCGCCGCGTCATCGATGCGCTGTGCAAGGTTGACCGACGCAAAGCCGCCGAACACCACCGAATGCACCGCCCCGATCCGGGCGCAGGCCAGCATGGTGAACACGGCTTCCGGCACCATCGGCATGTACAGCAGCACCCGGTCGCCGCGCCCGACGCCCAACGCTTTGAGCATGGCGGCAGCGGCGTTGACCTCTTCATAGACGTCCTGCCGGGTATAGATCTGCTCGCGGTCCACTTCGGTAGACACCCAGATCAGCGCGGGCTGCTCAGCCTGCGTGGGCAGCCATCGGTCCACCGCGTTGTAGCAAAGATTGGTTTTGCCGCCCACAAACCACTTGGCGAATGGTGGACGCGAGAAATCCAGCACAGACTGAAACGGCGTTTCCCAATGAACGCGTCCCGCCTCCTCGCGCCAGAACGCATCGCGGTCATGCAATGATCTGTAATGGAAATCCCGGGTTTTTTGCATGCTTGTCTCCTGGTATTGTTCGTACGCCTTAAGGCTGATTGATTTCTTTTCGAATCTTTTGGTCATTCTGGTAGGCGAACCTTGCACGAGGCTTGCCACAAGTCAAAATGTTCCACCAAATTTCCACGTTGCATGGAAACATTACCGTTTCTTCCTAGAGCGGTAATAAAAGTTTGGTAGAATCCCCGCGAAGTTGTAGATAATTGTTGATTTTGCTGACATCTCGGCTCGATCCGCGGCTAATCCCGTGGTTTTTGCTGTCATTTGGCAAGTCATCCCCAGGCGAATGCATCGACACTCCATCCTCGCGCGATTCAATTCATCCACTGGCCAGACACTGCGCGGGTTGCGTACGCTCGCGTTGATGGCATGTGTGGCGGGCCTGGCAGGTTGTGCTGGCACTAACACGAAGTCAACCGCCCATACGTCCGAGATTGACCCGTACGAAATGGAATGGGTTGCCACCGCCGATGACCCCATCGGCATGCTGGTAGTACAAAAATTCAAGCGTGAACGCCAGACGCATTCCGGCGTCAGCAGCGACAACGCCATGGTCAGCGAAGCCCTGAACTACCTGGGCATCCGCTACCGCTTCGGCGGCAGTTCCCCCGACACCGGTTTTGATTGCAGCGGTCTCGTCGCTTACTCGGCCGAACGCTCGCTGGGCCTGAAGCTGCCCCGAAACGCCGCTGAAATTGCTCAACAAGGCATCTCCGTCGCCAAGAACGAACTGAAGGCCGGCGATCTGGTCTTCTTCAACACGATGGGCCGCCGCTATTCCCACGTGGGCATCTACCTGGGCGACGACCGCTTCGTGCACTCGCCCAGCGCCGGTGGCGTGGTGCGCGTGGAAAACATGACCATGGCCTACTGGACCAAGCGCTACAACGGCGCCCGCCGCCTGGACAACAGCCTGATGGCTTCCGCCCGCGCGGCCAACTGATTCATAGCCGGCATCGTCGCACAAGCGAGCGAGCCGGCGCCATCCCCCAAAAAGCAAAACGCCGTCGGATATTTCCGACGGCGTTTTTAATTTGCTCTTCACGATCGCGGGCTTGAATACCCGTCAATCGCAGGCCGTGTACCGGCCTCCCCAGTTATCTTGTGTTCCAGCGGCAAACAGGCTCGATCAGTGCACCGTGCCCGCGCGCGGGCAAAGGCCGCATTGCTGCAAGGCTTGCTGCATGCTGCACACGGAACGGCGACAAGCCACGACCCGGATGCCGCCACGCTGCGCGGCGTTGCGGAAGGTCTTCATGACGTTGTGTCCCAGGAAGTCGGTCAGCAAAATGACCAGTTGCGTGCCCGAGGGCAGTTGAAGCGTCTTTTTCTGATGGGAGGGATCGCGGCCACTGATGTGGTGCGTGATCGAAATATTGTGTCCTTTAAGCAGATCCGGAATATTGCCCAGTCGATCTGCGCCAACCACTACTGCACTGAGTCCTGCCGTCATGATGAACCTCACTGGTCGTTGAGCCTGGATGTAATGATAATGATTCCTATTTTTTAGTCAACTTAAATGAGATCGGTTCTTATTTAATAATATTTATGAGCTTATGAAAAGGGATAGCAAGATTTGCTATCGCCCAGGGAACTCGCGGCATTGCGGGCGGTCCGCCAGGCCGCAACGCGCAAAAAAAAGCGCGGCATCTTGCGAAGCCGCGCTTGATTTCATTGGTCAGGCGTGAAGGGCCAGGCCGACCCGGGATGCGCCTCGGGCCGCTTACTTCGGCGCGCCCTGCACCGCGTCAGTCA
>CAJYKY010000168.1 GCA_913775005.1 uncultured Achromobacter sp. | reverse complement strand
AATCGAACGGCGCGACCATCGCGCCGCGTCCGCCGGCCAACAGCGCCGACAGCGTGGCCGAAGGCCTGAAGCTGGCGCGCCTGCTGCGTGACCAGGGCCGCTATGAAGGCGCGGCCGGCGTCTATGCGCAGCACGTTGCGGGTGCTGGGCTGCGCGCTGGAATCGGCCTTGATGGTGATGCCGCTGCATGCGCTGAGCAACGCGGCAAGCATCAGTACGCTGGCAGGTTTGGCTACCCGGGCGGCGCGCATTGAGAGGCGGGGATTCGAAAGGGCGGCGACCGCAAGACGGGCGGCCGGAAGCTGAACCGTGGACAGCGGAAAATAGGGTGCGCTCATTGCATCAAGGTCCGGATAACGCGCATCAGCGCGGGCGTGGCGACGATGGCAACCACCGGCGGCAGGATCAAAGTCATCAAAGGGACGCTCAGCTGCGCGGGCAGCTTGCCGGCCTTCTCTTCCAGTTCAAGAATCAGGCGGCTGCGGCTTTCCTCGGCGATGGTGCGCAGCGCCTGTGCGAGCGGCGTGCCATAGCGTTCGGCCTGCACCAGCGACCCCACCATGCTTTCGATCGTGGGCACGCGGGTGCGCTCGGCCAGGTGACGCAGGGCGGCGGCGCGATCGGGCAGCAGTTGCAGTTCGGCGCTGGTGTAGGCCAGTTCATCGGCCATGGCGGGCGCGCTGAACGCCAGTTCGCGAGCCACCACTTTCAGAATGCGCGGAAACGGCAAGCCGGCCTCGGCGCAGATCACCATCAGGTCCAACGCGTCGGGCATGCTGCGCGACAGCGCTTCATGGCGGCGGCCGGCGCGCACCTTGACCAGCATTTCCGGCAAGGTGGTTCCGACAAACAGCGCGATAAGACCGACCGCCAGCCCCGTCAGGCCGAAGCGGCTTTGTGGCGAAGTCAACAGAGCCAGCGCCAGCCCGCAGCACAGCACACCGCTGCCGTACTTCGTTGCCATGAACAGGCCGCTGGCCTGTTCGCGCCGCCATCCCGCCTGCGCCAGCAAACGCTCCACCGCCCGCTTGTCCTGCTCGGTGCCCACCAGCTTCGCACCGAAACCGGCAATCGCCTGCAACACCGGCGACAGCGGCGCGTTGTCGTCCAACGCGATGGTGATGGCGGTGTGCGACGCACTGCGGCCGGGCGAACGGCCCAGGCGTTCGTAGAGCGGGTTGCGGCGTGCCTGCACGCGCATCAGCCAGACGACAAGCGCCAGCCCGGCAATGAACACCAGCAGAAGCAACGGTGCGAGGGGATCGGAGAGCAAAGGCATAAAGGCGGTATCAAGGACCGGTCAGCGAATCCGCTTGACCATCAGATGGGTGATGAACAGACCCAGGCCAACGCTGACGGCGGCGTAGATCATGACCTTGACGCCCGCGGCGTCGTTGAACATGAAGCGAAAGTCTTCGGGCGAGTTCATGTACATGTAGAGCAGCACGCCGGGCACCAGCATGGCCACGATCTTGGCGGAGGCCCGGGCTTCGGACGTCTTGGCCTGCACCTTCATGCCCAGTTCGGCGCGCGCACGCAACGTGGAGGACAGCCGTTCCAGCGTTTCGCCCAGGCGGCCGCCGGACTCCTGGCTGATGATCAGGATCACGGCAAAGAAGCGGTATTCCGGCAGCGGCACGCGCAGCGCCGACGACTGCATCGCCTGCTTGAGCGGCACGCCCAGCTTCAGCCAGTTTTCGATTTCGCGCAGCTCGGGCGCGAGCGGGCCGTGCAGGTGGTCCGCCGCGATGCCAAACGCGCTGTGCAGCGGCACGCCCGAACGGCAGATGCGCGTGATGCCGTCGATGGCTTCGGGCAAGCTGCGCGACAAGGCCGCCAGATGCTTGGCCATCGCCCGCTGATAGGCCATGCCGCACAGGCACACCCACAGTACTGGCGCGGCCAGCAGCACCAGCGCGAACGAGGTGCCCGTCATGCGTACCAGTGCCAGTCCGCCCACCAGCGCCACCGCGCCCGACAACAGCAGGCGTTGGCGCAGCGTGCGCAACCATCCCAGCGCACGCAAGCCATCACGGATGCGGGTGGCACGTTGCCCCAGCCAGCGCCAGCCCGTCAGCAGGTCGTGCTGACCCGGCAGCGCGATGGAGTCCGCCGTTTGCAATACGGCAGCCGCGATACCGGCTTCGCGCTGCATCTGCGCGCGCAGCCCGGCCAGACGCGCCGCCATCGCGTCTTCGCGCCGCTGGCGGCGGCTGTTTGCGCGCAGGGCGTAAAAGCCCACGAACACCAGCAGGAAGACAAGGAGGGTGAATAGATCGAGCATGTCTGTCATGCCGCGTTGGCGCGCAGTGCGCCTCCTGCGGCGTCCTTTAGGCCAGGTCCTGATCGAACAGGTGGGATTTCTCGGTGTAGAAGTTCGGGCGCAAGCCGCTGCCGATGTGCTCGCCCAGCACCTGCGTGGCAGTGGAACCCGCACGCGAACGGAAGACGTGCAGCTCCTGCGTCTGAATCACTTCCTCTTCCATGCCGCAGATTTCCATGATGGACACCACGCGGCGTGCACCATCACGCATGCGCTCGATCTGCACAATCAGATCCACCGCGCTGGCGATCTGGCGGCGGATGGCGGCCAGCGGCAGCTGCATATTGGCCATCATCACCATGTTCTCCAAGCGCATCAGCGCGTCGCGCGGCGTGTTGGCGTGCACGGTGCACAGCGATCCGTCGTGGCCGGTGTTCATCGCTTGCAGCATGTCAAAGCATTCGCCGCCACGCACTTCGCCCAGGATGATGCGGTCGGGCCGCATGCGCAGCGCGTTCTTCATCAGGTCACGCTGATCGATACGGCCGCCGCCCTCGGCGCTTTCCGGCCGAGTTTCCAGGCGAATGACGTGTTCCTGCTGCAATTGCAGTTCGGCCGCATCTTCAATGGTGATGATGCGTTCGTCGGGGCTGATGTTCTGCGACAGCGCGTTCAGCAACGTCGTCTTGCCCGCCCCTGTTCCGCCCGACACCACGATGTTCAAACGCGCCTGCATGGCGTGGCGCAGCACGGCGGCCATCTCCACCGACATCGCACCGCGTTGCGCCAGCGATTCCAGCGACAGGTCGCGCCGCATGAATTTACGGATCGAGATCGTGGTGCCGTCCAGCGCCAAGGGGTGCGTGATGACGTTGACGCGGCTGCCGTCCGGCAGGCGTGCGTCGACCATCGGGTTGGCTTCGTCGATGCGCCGGCCCACGCGGGCGGCGATGCGCTGCGCGGTGTTGAAGACGTGTTCTTCGTCGATGAAGGTGATGGACGAACGCTCCAGCTTGCCAAAGCGTTCAACAAAGATCTGGCCCGCGCCGTTGACCAGGATGTCGTTGATGGTGTCGTCGGCCAGCAGCGGTTCGATGGGGCCCACGCCCACCATCTCGTCCAGCATCTGGCGCGAGATCACTTCCTCTTCCTGGCCCGACAGCTGCAAGCGTTGCTCATCGCAGATGCGTCGGATCAACGCGTCGATCTGCGCCTGCAAGCGGTCGCGCGGCATCGCGGCGGCCTTGAGCGGATCGATTTGCGTGAACAGTTCATCGCGGATCACGCGGCGCTGGGCGTTGCTTTCCGCGCTGGAGGCGGGGGTTGCGTTGACGCGGCTGGCGGCGCCATTGACAGCCGTCGCGCTTTGGCGTGGCGGTGTCATCGCTGCGGACTGACGGCTGGCTGGCGAGCCGGGGGCACCGGACGGCGCGCGCAGGGTCGCGGCGTCTGGCGCCGGCATGGCGGCAGGCGAAGGCAGCGGCAATGACGAGGCTGACGTCGAGCGCGTCGCCTGTGGCGTCAGCGAGGCCACCCCCGGGGCGGGCTCTCGCGCCCCCACGGCCATTGCCGGCGCGGCGGCCGGCGCGAACGAGGGGCTGGCGGTAACGGTCTTGCGGCGAGGCAGCATGATGTCGGCTTCTTGATAAGGCGTAAAGAATCAGGCGCGTGCCGGTCGGCCGCTAGGCGCCGAACGGTTCAACCATGCGCGCAGGCGCTGCGCCACACCGCCCGCCTGCGTCTCGGACGCCGATGGCAGGCCCAATACGCGTGCGCCCAGCTGCGCCACGGCTTGCGCATACGCGGGCGCGGCCTGTGCCGACAGGGGGCCTTGCAGCAAACTGGACGACAAGGCCACGCCGGCATAGGGCAGCTGCTGGTCGACGGCACGGCCGACAAAGTCTTCGAACTGCGCCAGCTCCAGCGCCGGGCGCTGCGCATGACGCGCGTGGCTGGCCACCAGCACCAGGCGCTGGCTGACGCCGCCCTGGCCCAGCTCCGCCAGCTCGGCCAGCAGACGATGCGTGTTGCGCGCGCCTTGCACCGTCAGCTCGGTCAGCACGACGCGAACGTCGGCATGGGCTAGCACGTCATCGGCGCCCGCCGGCCGATGCGATGGCAGGTCCCATAGCGACAGCGAATACCACTGGCACAACGCCGCGCCGATCTCCAACGCACGTTCCGGGTCGAACGCGATTTCCGGCCCCGGGCGCTGCGCCAGCAATTGCAGACGCGGCGACGCATGCGCCTGCGTCTGCGCAACCGCCATCAGCGTGCGTTGCAACAAACGCGGATCGATCTCCGGCGCGGCCAGCAGGCTGGCCAGGCCAGCATCCGCCTCCAGGCCCAGCAGCAGCGGGAGATCACCCTTGCGACGATCAAAGTCAACCAGCGCGGTGGGCGTCTGGCGCGTGTGCGCCAGCCACTGCCCCAGCGACGCCGTCAACGTGCTGACGCCCACCCCGCCGCCCGCACCCACCAGGGCAGCGGACCGTCCAGCGCGCGCGTTGCCGCCTTGTGCAAGCGGCGCGTCGTCATCGGCGCGGGCCAGCGTGTCCGTCAACAGGTCCAGGCGCGGCGGCTTGATCAGGTAGTCGAAGATGCCGGCTTGCAGCAGCTGCCGGTACAGGTCGACGTCGTGCTGATCGCCCAACGCCACGATGCGGCAGGCCGGTCCCGTCAACGCCGCCAGTTCCAGCAGCGCCGCAATCGGATGCGCATGGCCGCCGATGTCCACCAGCATCACGCTGGGCAGCTCGTGCGATGCGCACCAGGTGGCGGCTTCGCTGGGACCGCCGGCTTGCAGCACGGCAGCGGGGCGTTGCAGGCGCACAAGCTGCTCGCCAATCACGGCCAGGTCGGCCGGGGCGGCAAAGACGGCCGGGCCATTCAACGGCGCGGCGTGGCGGGAAGAGGTCGTGTTGCTCATGGCCATCAGTTGTCGAAGTCGATGTCGATCAGGTCGCGGATTTCGCCGTTCTGGTAGCGCTCCACAGCGCCGGCAGCCGCTTTGCCGTCGGCGGCTTCGAGCGTGCGCGGACGCGCCAGGTCGCGGGGGTCGCTGACCATGCGCGCGATGTTGGCGCGGTTGGCGCAACCCAGCGTGCCCACGCCGTAGTACGGGTGAATGGTGTAGTCATCGGGCTTGGCGATGCTGCAACGGGTGGTCTGCACCGTCAGCGCCTCGGACTGCAATTCCAGGTCCCAACCGGCATCGGCGGCCTGCGCCAGCCGCTGCGCGTCCAGCGGCACGGACTCCACGCGCGGGCTGCGCGCACCGCTGCGGCCCAAGGCTTGAGCCAGACGCTGGGCCAGCGCTTCGCCGCGTGCGTTGAACGGCGTCAGCGTGATTACCTGCGTATCGATGCGCCCTTGGCGCGTCAAGAGCGCGTTGGCCGCGTTCAGCGATTCCGCCGTCAGGCCATTCCCATCGGGCGCGGCCTGCAAGGCAAGCGCCACGGCGCGCGGCGCAACGGCCGGCGCGACGGGCGGCTCGTTCGAGCCGAAGCGCTGGGCGCGCAAGGTGTTCAGCTGCGAGCCGCAACCGCTAAGCAGCAGCGCCAGGGCCAGCGGCAGCAGGCGCCACGGCGACGGCTGCTTGGTAAGAGGGGTCTTGTCGTAATGCATGGCGTGTCTCTAGGCAGCGGTCAGTACAGGTAGCCGATGGCGGCTTGTTGCGGCAGCAGGTCGTCGATGCCCGACAGCCCTTGGCCCGGCACTTGCAGTTCACCCGGAGCAACGGGGTCGACCACGTTGGCGGTGACCAGGATGACGAGTTCGGTTTCCGCTTTGGCCGACACTTCGTGTTCGAACAGCCGCCCGAACAGCGGGATGCTGCTCAAGCCCGGCACGCCAGACACCGTCTGCGCCTGGGTCGAACGCAGCATGCCGGCCAGCGCAAAGCTCTGGCCGCTGGCCAGTTCCACGGTGGTATCGGCGCGACGCACCTTCAACGCGGGGATCGAAATGCCTTGCAGCGTTACCGCGCCGTCTTCGGTCAGCTCGCTGACTTCGGGCGCGATGTGCAGGCTGATGCGATTGGCCGACAGCAGCGTCGGCGTCATGCGCAAGATCACGCCGTAGGACTTGAAGTCGATCTGCACGTTGTTGTTCGTGATGATCACGATGGGCACTTCGCCGCCCGCTGCGAAGGCCGCGCTTTCGCCCGACATTGCCGTCAGGTTCGGCTCGGCC
This sequence comes from uncultured Achromobacter sp., assembly GCA_913775005.1. Taxonomy (GTDB): domain Bacteria; phylum Pseudomonadota; class Gammaproteobacteria; order Burkholderiales; family Burkholderiaceae_B; genus Achromobacter. Next base: position 1,397 of record CAJYKY010000168.1, on the reverse strand, counting down.
AGCACGGTGGCAAAACCCTCGGCGGACAGCGCCGAGATCAAGCCGCCCATCGTGAAGCGGCCGCGCGTGGTCATGCCGCCTGCCGCAAAGCGCGAGGTGGTGCGCCCCGGGATCAGGCTGGAAAAGTTCTTGCCCGTGACCGAATCGAACAGCGACGGGTTGATGGTTTCAGTCGCGGGCGCAAAGCCGCCGGCTGCGCCGCCGCTCATGATGCCCCACGCACCGCTGCTGGAATTGAGCGTAGCGGCCCAATCGAAACCCAGCTCGTGCGACAGCGTGCGCGACACTTCCACCACCCGCACCTGGATGTTGATCTGCGACGACAGTTCCACCTTCAGCTGGTTGATGACGCCATCACGCGTGCTGCCCGCGCCTCGGCCGCCACCGCCGCCTCCGCCTTGGCCGCCCGTCGATACGCCATCCAGATACGCCTGGACCTGATCGACGATCTGACGCGCTTCGATCGGCGTGCGCACGTTGCCGCGCACGATGATGCGGTTGTTCAGCGACGGCTCAAGCTCGATGTTGGCGCCCGGCACCGAACGCAGGATCTGTTCACGCAACGACGCCAGGTCGTGCTCGGCCACCACGCGGATGGCGGCGATGACGTTGTCGCGCGCGTCCAGCGCATACAGCGTCGTCGTGCCGACGGCCTGCGCGAAGACGAAGATATTGTTGGGCGAGGGCACCTGGAAGCTGGCGATGCGCGGGTCGGCAACCAGCACCTTGGCGGCGTCGGACTTGAGCTTGAGCAGCTGGCCTTCACGCACATGCAAGGTGATCTGGCCCGTGGGCGCCACGCGCTGCAATGATGCGGGCAATGCCGTGGCGCTGTCCTGGACGGCCACGGCCGGCCGTTCGGCAGGCGATGCGGCGGCGGCAGCGGCCTTGGCGGCAAGCTGAGCGGCCGGCGTGGCCGCCAGCGCGGGCGCGCCGCAGAGCAGGCACAGCAGGGCGGCCAGGCAAAGCCGGGGCAGGCGATCGGCAGCGCCGGGGCGGGGCGGATTGTGAATCATGGCGTGAAGAAATGGATTGGCGATGAAAGAAGCGGACGGCGCCGCCGGCTGGCGATAAGGACGCATCGGTGGCGGGCGCTACTGCGGCGTATCGCCGGCGGGCGCGGCATCGTCGGGCGGCGCGCCACGGAACACTTCCATGCGGTAGCGGTCACCGCGATACGTATGCACCTGCACGGGTTGCGCGCGCGGCAGGTTGAAGATGTCGGTGGCGTCATTGACACGCGTCACCCGGGTGTCGCTGTCTTGCGTCTGGCCGGCCGCATCGGCCTGCACGCTGCGCAAGGCGATCTGCAAGGAGCCGACCTCCTGCGCCAGCGCCAGGCGTTCGCCATCCTTGGGGTCCACTTCCAGCGTGATGCTTTCGTAGAAGTTGCGCAC
>CAJYKY010000167.1 GCA_913775005.1 uncultured Achromobacter sp. | reverse complement strand
CTGACGCCGCTGATGGTGGAATCTGCCACCGTGCTGGTGCTGTTCAAGGAATACCCGCACACCGATATCCGCGAACGCGCGGAAGACCTGCTGGCGCTGTGCCTGGACGCGCAGGCGGGGCGCACCCGCCCCGTTGCGGCGCTGGTGGATTGCCAGATGATCGTGCCGATGCACACCACGCGCGAACCCGCACGCGGCTTCGTGAACCGCATGAAAGCGCTGGAAGGCCGCGGCGGCATTCTGTCGGTGTCGGCCGCCCAGGGTTTTGCCACGGGCGATGTGCCGGAGATGGGCACCAAGGTATTGGTCTATGCGGATGGCGACGCCGCCGCCGCGCAAACCCTGGCGCGCACGCTTGCCGATGAACTGATCGCCGTGCGCGAACAGCTGATGGTGCCGTACCGCAGCGTCGATGAAGCGCTGGACGAAGCCTTGGCCTTCGATGGCGGCCCCGTCGTGCTGGCCGACCGCCCGGACAACCCCGGCAGCGGCGCGCCCGGCGACGCCACCTTCGTCTTGCAGCGCGTGTTGGAACGCGGCCTGACCAATGTGGCGCTGGGTCCGATGTGGGACCCGGTGGCTGCGCGCATCGCGTTCGATGCGGGCGTGGGCGCAGAACTGGATTTGCGCATCGGCGGCAAGGTCGGCCCCTTGTCGGGCGACCCCATCGACTTGCGCTGCACCGTCAAGGCGATTCACGCAGAGCTGGTGATGACCGGCTTATCCGGCGCACCCGCGCCGATGGGCGACTGCGCGCTGGTGGAAACGCAAGGCATCCAGATCGTGCTGACGTCCGTGCGCAACCAGGCGATCAATACGGACCTGTTCTCGCAGCTGGGCTGTGACCTGTCGGCCAAGAAGATCGTGGTCGTCAAGTCGGCGCAGCACTTCCATGCTTCGTTTTCGAAGGTGGCGCGCCACATCATCTATGTGGGCGGCAAGGGCGTGGCAACGCCCGATTGGAAGACGCTGACGTATCGCAACATCCGGCTGCCGAAGTGGCCGCTGTAAGTTCCAGCCGGCGCTCAAACGCCGGCAACATCCCTCATTTGATCGGAGCCTAGCGCGATGAAAAACCGCCTGCTTTGCCTGCTTTCGACGGCCACGCTGAGCCTGGCCTGCACCCTTGCCGCGCTGCCTGCCAGCGCGCAACCCGCCAAGACGCTGCGCATCGTGCCGCATGCTGACCTGAAGGTGCTGGACCCCACCTTCACCACCGCCTACATCACGCGCAACTTCGGCTACATGGTGTACGACACGCTGTTCGCCATGGACACGCACAGCAAGCCGCAGCCGCAGATGGTGGAAAAGTATGAAGCCAGCGACGACAAGAAGATGTGGACGTTCACGTTGCTGCCCGGCTTGAAATTCAGCGATGGCCAGCCTGTCACCACCGCCGACGTCATTGCGTCGCTGGAACGCTGGTCGGCGCGCGACAACATCGGCCAGGCCATCACGCGTGCGGGCGGCAAGTGGGAAGCGCTGGACGACACCCGCTTCAAGCTCACGCTGACCCAACCCTTCGACATGGTGCTGGACGGCTTGGCCAAGGTGTCCAGCTACCCCGCCTTCATCCTGCCCAAGCGCCTGGCCTCGCAGCCAGCCACACGCCCGCTGACGGAAGTGGTGGGCTCCGGCCCTTACGTCTTCAAGCGCGACGAATGGGTGCCGGGCAGCAAGATCGTCTTTGAAAAGAACCCGCACTACATCGGCCCCAAGGCCGCGGCTGATGGCTTGGCGGGCGACAAGACGCCGCACATCGCGCGCGTGGAATGGCGCGTGCTGCCCGACTCCAACAGCGCTACGGCCGCGCTGACCAATGGCGAAGTCGACATGATCGAACAAGCACCCGCCGACTATATCGACGCGTTGCGCGCCAACAAAAACGTCAAGATCGGCGTGCTGGAGCGCGCGCAGGGCTACATCATCCTGAACCAGTCCATGCCGCCCTTCGACAACCCGAAGGCGCGCCAGGCGGTGGCGCATCTGGTGGACCAGGACAAGTTCACGGCTGCGATGGGTTACCCCGATGACCTGCGCATGAAGTACTGCGCCACGGTCTTCATCTGCGGCGGCCCCAATGACTCCACGGCCGGCGCCGCCCCTTACGCCAAGCCGGACCCGGCGCTAGCCAAGAAGCTGCTGGCCGAGGCGGGCTACAAGGGCGAGAAGATCGCGATCTTGCTGCCGACCGATCTGGCCTATCTGAACTCGGCCACGCTGGTCGCCATCCAGGCCTTGCAGGACATCGGCGTCAACCTCGACATCCAGTCGATGGACTGGGCCACGCTGACTGCCCGCCGTGCGCGCAAGGAACCGCTGGACAAGGGCGGCTGGAACATCTTCCTGTCCGCCGCTTCCGAGTTCAACGTGGACTCGCCGCTCAGCAATACCTATCTGGGCGCGGTGTGCGGCAACAGCCTGCCCGGCTGGCCTTGCGACAAGAAGCTGGATGAATTGCGCGAACAATGGATCGCCGCCACCAGCTCCGACGAGCGCAAGCGCGTGCTGGACCAGTTCCAGGAGCGCGCCTACGAGGTCTTTCCCGCGATTTCGATCGGCCAATATTCGCGGGCCTTCGCCGCGCATAACAGCCTGAAGAATACGGACAAGATCTGGAGCCTGCCGAACCTCTGGGTGCTGGACAAGTAGTCCGCCGCCTGACGTTATCGATACGCGAGACAACTATGGGTTACATCATTCGGCGCGTGCTCGCCATCGTGCCCGTCATGGCGGTGGTGGCGGTGATCGTGTTTCTGTTGATCCACCTGTCGCCCGGCGACCCGGCGGCGCTGATCGCCGGCGACTTCGCCACGGCGGAAGACATCGCCAAGCTCCACACGGCGCTGGGCCTGGATGAACCGCTGTGGCGGCAGTTCGGCCTGTGGGCCGCCAAGCTGATGCAAGGCGACCTGGGCACGTCGATCTTCACGCAGGTGCCGGTCACGCAGCTGCTGTCGCAACGTGTGGAACCCACGTTGTCCATCGCGGCGATCACCATGCTGGTGTCGATCCTGGTGGCGGTGCCGCTGGGCGTGCTGGCGGCGTACCGCGCCGGCACGTGGATCGATCGCCTGGTCATGCTGTTTGCCGTGCTGGCGTTTTCGCTGCCGGTTTTCCTGGTGGGCTATCTGCTGATCTACGGCTTTGCGGTCAAGCTGCAATGGCTGCCGGTGCAGGGCTATGTCAGCCTGTCCAGCGGCGTTGGGCCGTGGCTGCGCAACCTGACGCTGCCGTGCATCAACCTGGCGCTGGTGTACATCGCGCTGATCACGCGGATGACGCGGGCGACCGTGGTGGAAGTGCTGCACGAAGACTACATCCGCACCGCGCGCGCCAAGGGGCTGGCCGTGCTGCCGGTGCTGGAGCACGCGCTGCGCAACGCCGCGATTCCTATCGCCACGACCGTGGGCGTGGGCATTGCGCTGTTGATCGGCGGCGTGGTCGTGACCGAAACCGTGTTTGCGATTCCCGGCATCGGCCGGCTCGTCATCGACGCCGTGCAGCACCACGACTATCCGGTGATCCAGAGCGTGCTGCTGATTTCAGCGGGCGCGTACGTGCTGATCAATCTGTTGATCGATCTCAGCTACCGGCTGTTCGATCCCCGTATCCGTTACTAGGCCGTCAGGCCGCCGCCGGAACGCATCATGTCTGAAAACTCCATTTCCACGGGCGCACCCAGCGCCGCCGCCGGAACCGTCAGCGCTGCCGGTGCCGCCACTGCGGCCACGGCGGCGGCGGGCGGCGCGCCGGTGCTGCTGCACGAAGCCCTGTCGGCCAGCGGCCTGCGCTGGCGCTGGATGCGCAAGCATCCCACGCTGATCATCGGCATCGTGCTGCTGTTGATCGTGGCCGGCGTCTCGATTGCCGCGCCGTGGATCGCCACGCACAACCCCATCACCATCAACCCCTTGCAACGGCTCAAGCCGCCGTCGGCCGAGCATTATTTCGGCACCGACGCGATGGGCCGCGATGTGTTCAGCCGCGTGGTCTGGGGCGGGCGCGTGTCGCTTGTCGTCGCCATCGTGGTGGCGCTGGTGGCCACGATGCTGGGCGTAGTGCTGGGCCTGCTGGCCGGCTTCATCCGCTGGGCCGACGCCATCATCATGCGCATCATGGACGGCATGATGGCCATTCCCGACATCCTGCTTGCCATCGCCTTGATGGCCGTGATCCGCGCCAGCCTGACCACGGTGATCATCGCCATTGCCATTCCGCAGGTACCGCGTGTAGTGCGGCTGGTGCGCTCGCTGGCGCTGACGCTGCGCGAGCAGCTGTATGTGGAAGCCGCGCATGCCATCGGCACGCGCCTGCCCGTGATCCTGCGGCGGCACGTGCTGCCCAATATGGTGACGCCGCTGGTGGTGCAGGCGACATTCATCGCCGCCACCGCCGTGCTGACCGAAGCGGTGCTGTCGTTCCTGGGCGTGGGCGTGCCGGCGCAAGTGCCCAGCTGGGGCAACATGATGGCCGACGCGCGCAACTACGTCGCGGTGGCGTTCTACACGATTCTGTACCCCGGCATCCTGCTGGCCATCACGGTGCTGGCCATCAACCTGATGGGCGACGGCCTGCGCGATGCGCTGGACCCCCGCCTGACCAATCAACGCTAGGAGGACGCCATGGCCGCCACGTTTGCCACGGTCCCCAACCCTGCCATCGCTGAAGGCGAGGTGCTGCTGGAAGTCGACAACCTGCGCACCTATTTCGATACCGTGTCCGGCACGGTCCGGTCGGTCGACGGGGTGTCTTATCAAGTTCAAGCCGGCCGCACGCTGGGCGTGGTGGGCGAGTCCGGCTGCGGCAAGAGCGTGACGGCGCTGTCGATCTTGCGGCTGGTGCCAACGCCGCCGGGGCGCTTTGCGGGCGGCCAGATCCGGTATCGCGGCACCGACCTGCTCAGCCTGACCGAAAAGCAGATGCGCCAGATTCGCGGCAACCGCATTTCGATGATCTTTCAGGAACCCATGACGTCGCTGAACCCGGTGCTGACCGTGGGGCGGCAGATTGCCGAGACGGTCATGGTGCACCAGAAGCTCAGCCGCCGCGATGCCTACCGGCGTGCGGAAGAGATGTTGCGTCTGGTGCAGATTGCCGAGCCCGAACGCCGCGTGCATGAGTATCCGTATCAGCTTTCGGGCGGCATGCGCCAGCGCGTGATGATTGCTTTGGCGCTGGCCTGCAACCCCGAAGTGCTGATTGCCGACGAACCCACTACGGCGCTGGACGTCACCATCCAGGCGCAGATCGTGGACCTGCTGCGCAACCTGCAAAAGACGCTGGGCATGGGCATTGTGCTGATTACGCATGACCTGGGCGTGGTGGCGGAATGCTGTGACCGTGTGGCGGTGATGTACGCCGGGCGCAAGGTTGAAGAGGCGCCCGTCGCGGAGTTGTTTGACCGCCCTTTGCATCCCTACACGCGCGCGCTGATGGGGTCGATGCCTTCCATGAACACGACCTCGCAGCGCCTGGCCGAGATCCCCGGCATGGTGCCCGCGCCCAGCGAGCTGGGCAAAGGCTGTAGCTTTGCGCCGCGCTGCAGCTACGCCACCGAGCGTTGCCGCGTCGACGCGCCTGAATTGATGGCGCATGGCGTCGATCACGTGGTGGCCTGCCATGAAGTGGCGCGCGTGGCCAAAGAACCGGGCCTGTTGGCCACGGCTGCGGCAACGACTGCTGCCACCGCCGCCCCGGCGCCCAGCGCCGACCTGACCGGAGTTCAAGCATGAGCAGCGCCCCTATGCAGCAACCGGCAGCGCCTGCCACGACGCCGTTGCTGGACGTTCGTGATCTGAAGATGCATTACCCCGGTGCAGGCGGCTGGTTCAAGCCGCGCCGCAAGGTCATCCAGGCGGTGGACGGCGTGTCGTTCAGCGTGGCGCGGGGGGAAACGCTGGCGTTGGTGGGGGAGTCGGGCTGCGGCAAGACCACCACCGGCAAGTCGGTGTTGCGGCTGATCCAGCCGACGTCGGGCTCCGTGAAGCTGGAAGGCGAAGAGATCCTGGCGCTGTCGGCAGAGCAGATGCGCAACCGGCGGCGCGACATGCAGATCATTTTCCAGGACCCTTATGCGTCGCTCAATCCGCGTATGACGGCGGGCGATATCGTGGGCGAGCCGCTACGCAACTATCCGGCATCGGGTGGCCGTTCGCGTCAGGACGAGCTGGCATGGCTGTTCGGCAAGGTCGGGCTGCGTCCGGAAGCGATGAAGAAGTTTCCGCACGAGTTCTCGGGCGGGCAACGGCAGCGGCTGGGGATTGCGCGGGCGCTGGCGCTGCGACCCAAGCTGATCGTCTGTGACGAACCCGTGTCCGCACTGGATGTGTCGGTGCAGGCGCAGGTCATCAATCTGCTGATGGACTTGCAAGCGGAGATGGGCATCGCCTATCTGTTCGTGGCGCATGACCTGGCGGTGGTGCGGCACATCAGCCATCGCGTGGCGGTGATGTATCTTGGCCGCATCGTGGAAGTGGCCGACCGCGACACGCTGTTCTCGCAGCCGCTGCACCCTTACACCGAGATCCTGCTGTCGGCAGTGCCCGTGCCCAATCCGCACATGCCCGCGCAGCGCAAGCTGTTGCAGGGCGATCCGCCCAGCCCGGCTAACCCGCCCAGCGGCTGCCGCTTTCATACGCGCTGCCCGCTAGCGCGGGACGTGTGCCGCCAGACGCAGCCCCCGCTGACGCAGCGGCCGGTCGCGTCGGGAACCGGGCAGCAGTGGGTGGCGTGTCATTTCCGATGAGCCGGCCGGAATTGTTGGCCGGGCCGTTGTCGGTGGATGATGCCATCTGCCGGCAACCCATTGCGGTGATGCAGGCCGAGATGGCGGCGGGGCGGCTGTGTGCGGTGGATCTGGTGCGCCTGTATCTGGCGCGCATTGCCGCGTTTGATCAGCAAGGTCCGGCGTTGAATGCGGTGCTGGCGCTGGCGATGGAGCTGAAATTCTCCAAGAACCAGATCCTCGAACTGTATCTGAACAAGG
>CAJYKY010000166.1 GCA_913775005.1 uncultured Achromobacter sp. | reverse complement strand
TGGAACTTGTGCCTGGCGATACGGTTGATGTTCAAGTTGCGGCAAAAGGCGGTGGCTCGGAAAACAAAACCAAGTTTGTCATGCTCAATCCGTCTGATTCGCTCGTCGATTGGGTCTTGCAGACAGTCCCGCAGATGGGGGCAGGGTGGTGTCCACCGGGTATGCTGGGCATTGGCATTGGCGGCACGGCGGAACGCGCCATGCTGATGGCCAAGCAGTCGCTGATGGAAGACATCGACATGTACGAGCTGCTGGCCCGCGGCCCGCAGAACAAGCTGGAAGAGCTGCGCATCGAGCTCTACGAAAAGGTCAACGCGCTGGGCATTGGCGCCCAGGGCCTGGGCGGCCTGACGACCGTGCTGGACGTCAAGATCAGCACCTTCCCGACGCACGCGGCCTCCAAGCCCGTCGCCATGATCCCGAACTGCGCCGCCACGCGCCACGCGCACTTCGAACTGGACGGCTCGGGCCCGGCCCGCCTGGACCCGCCGTCGCTGTCCGAATGGCCGGAAGTGCACTGGGCGCCGGACTACAACAAGTCCAAGCAGGTCGACCTCAACACGCTGACCAAGGAAGAAGTGGCCAGCTGGAAGCCGGGCCAGACCCTGCTGCTGTCGGGCAAGATGCTGACCGGCCGCGACGCTGCGCACAAGCGCATTCAAGACATGCTGGCCAAGGGCGAGCCGCTGCCGGTGGATTTCACCAACCGCGTGATCTATTACGTGGGTCCGGTGGATCCGGTGGGCGACGAAGTGGTCGGCCCCGCCGGCCCCACCACCGCCACGCGCATGGACAAGTTCACCGACATGATGCTGGAGAAGACCGGCCTGATCTCGATGATCGGCAAGTCGGAACGCGGCCCGGTCGCCATCGAAGCCATCAAGAAGCACGGCTCGGCCTACCTGATGGCCGTGGGCGGCGCCGCGTACCTGGTGTCCAAGGCCATCCGTGGCGCCAAGGTGCTGGGCTTTGCTGACCTGGGCATGGAAGCCATCTACGAATTCGACGTCAAAGACATGCCGGTGACGGTGGCGGTTGACGCCCAAGGCACCTCGGTCCACACGACGGGTCCGAAGGAATGGCAAGCCAAGATCGGCAAGATCCCGGTCGCGGTGGCGTAAGCCTCGCTAGCAGGGAAATAAGAAGGCCGCTGAAATCAGCGGCCTTTTTTTCGCATTGCTTTGCCGCATTCGTCCCACGCACTGCGAGTTCTACGCCGTCTTTAACCCCGCCTTCACCGCCGCGATCTCCCCGGCGGATTTGCCCAGCACCTCGCGCAGCACTTCCTCGGTATGTTCGCCCAACAGCGGCGGTGCACGCCGGTACACGACCGGGGATGCCGAAAATCGTAGCGGGCTGGCCGTGACGGGCGCCGTGCCGCCCGCGGGATGCGGCAGGTCGCGGCGTAGTTGGCGGGCTTGCGATTGCGGGTGGGCAAATGCCTGTGCAATGTTGTTGATCGGTCCGCAAGGCACGCCCACGGCTTCAAGTTTGGCGATCCAGTCATCGCGCCGGCCCTCTCGCATGATCGCGGTCAGCAAATCGACCAGCAAGTCGCGATTCGTGACGCGCAGCCGGTTGGTGGCAAAGCGCGGATCATCGCCAAGTTCGGGCACGCCGATGGCGCGGCAATACGCGCGGTACTGCGATTCATTGCCGGTCGCCACGATCAGATGCCCGTCGCTGGCGGCAAATACCTGATACGGCACCACGTTCTGATGCGCGTTGCCGGCGCGCGTGGGCGCCACGCCCGAATTGAAGTAATTCGAATTCTGGTTTGCCAATAGCGCCACGTGGCAATCCAGCAGCGCGATGTCCAGATGTTGCCCCAAGCCGCTGCGATGGCGCTCCTGTAGCGCGGCCAGGATAGCGACGGTGGCGTACATGCCCGTGACGATATCCGTCACCGCCACGCCCGCCTTTTGCGGGCCGCCACCGGGCAGGTCGTCGCGCTCACCGGTGATGCTCATCAGGCCGCCCATGCCCTGGATCATGAAGTCGTAGCCGGGGCGCGTGGCGAAAGGGCCGTCTTGCCCGAAGCCGGTCACCGAACAATAGATCAGGCGCGGGTTGATGGCCTTCAGGCTGTCGTAGTCCAGCCCATACTTGGCCAGCCCGCCCACCTTGAAGTTTTCCACCAGGATGTCACTGACGGCCGCCAGCTCCCGGATCAGCGCCGCGCCGGCGGGCGTGGCCATGTCGGCTTCGACCGAACGCTTGTTGCGATTGGCGCTGAGGTAATACGCGGATTCGTTGGTGTCGCGGCCATCGCCGTCTTTCAAGTAAGGCGGCCCCCAAGCGCGCGTGTCGTCGCCCACTTGCGGGCGTTCGATCTTGATGACGTCGGCGCCCAGGTCGGCCAGGTTCTGCGTGCACCACGGGCCGGCCAGGATGCGCGACAGATCCAGCACGCGGATACCGTCCAGAGCAGGCGGCCGCGTCATGATTGCACCGTCGCCGTGCCGTGGCTCATCACCACCACATCGCGTTCGCGCGCCCGCGCCAGAAAGCGGATCTGCCCATCGGGCAAATGCCAGATGTCGCATTGCAATGTCTCGCCGGGATACACCGGCGCTGAAAAGCGCGCGTTCAGGCTGGTGAGCCGCGACGCGTCGTAATCGCAGCAGCTTTTCACGATGGCATGCGCGGCCACGCCATATGTGCACAGGCCATGCAGAATCGGGCGGTCGTAGCCCGCTTGCCGCGCCACGTCGGGGTCGGCGTGCAGCGGGTTGCGATCGGCATTCAGGCGGTACAGCAGCGCCGCGCTGGGGGCGGTGCGCAGCTCGCAGCGCAAGTCCGGCGTGGAGTCTGGCGTGGCGGGCAGCGGCGGCGGGCCGGCGTCGCCCTCGCCAAAGCCGCCGTCGCCCCGGCAGAACGTGCTTTGCTGCAAGGTGGCCAGCAGCGCGCCGTCTTCGTCATG